>NZ_AYSF01000033.1:0-36903 GCF_000498995.1 Geobacillus thermopakistaniensis | reverse complement strand
AAGCAAGAGGGGAAACGAAGCCATTTTGGTATGACGGCGGGTATCGTTACCATCAGGCGCACATTCCGGTCAGGGAACAAAAACAAGCTGTTGGGCATGCGGTGCGGGCGCTCTATATGTATACCGCCATGGCTGGACTGGCGGCGAAAACGGGAGACGAATCGTTGAAACAAGCATGCCAAACGTTATGGGAAAACGTGACGAAACGGCAAATGTATATCACGGGCGGCGTCGGCTCGAGCGCTTTTGGCGAATCGTTTACGTTTGATTTTGATTTGCCGAATGATACGGTCTATGCCGAGACGTGCGCGTCAATTGCGTTAGTGTTTTGGGCCCGCCGCA
The DNA here is from genome assembly GCF_000498995.1 of Geobacillus thermopakistaniensis. NCBI lineage: Bacteria > Bacillati > Bacillota > Bacilli > Caryophanales > Anoxybacillaceae > Geobacillus > Geobacillus thermopakistaniensis. Next base: position 36,561 of record NZ_AYSF01000033.1, on the reverse strand, counting down.
TGCTGGAACTGGAGATGGATGGGAAGTACGCGGATGTGATGGAACGGGCGCTATACAACGGAACGATCAGCGGCATGGATTTGGACGGCAAGAGATTCTTTTATGTCAACTCGCTCGAAGTGTGGCCGAAGGCATGTGAACGCCATGACAAACGCCATGTGAAACCGGTGCGGCAAAAATGGTTCAGCTGTGCGTGCTGCCCGCCGAACTTGGCCCGTCTCATCGCCTCGATCGGCCATTATATTTATTCACAAACATCGGATGCGTTGTTCGTCCACCTTTATGTCGGCAGCAACATTCAAACGGAAATAGGCGGTCGGTCAGTCGAGATCGTGCAAGAGACGAATTATCCTTGGGATGGAACGGTTCGATTGACGATTTCGCCGGAATCAGCCCAGGAATTTACACTTGGATTGCGCATTCCTGGATGGTGCCGGGGAGCGGAGGTAACGATCAATGGGGAAAACGTAGACATTGCGCCGCTGACCAAAAAAGGGTACGCTTATATCCGTCGAGTGTGGCGGCAAGGGGATGAAATGGTCCTTCACTTCTCGATGCCGGTCGAGCGGATTAAGGCGCATCCCCAAGTGCGCGCCAATGCCGGCAAAGTTGCGTTGCAGCGCGGGCCGATTGTGTATTGTTTGGAAGAAGTCGATAACGGACCGAATTTGGCAAATTTGTTCCTTCCGCGCGATGCCAAGCTTGAGGCGCACTTTGAGCCGGACTTGCTGGAAGGGGTCGTGGTAATCACCGGCATCGCCGAGCGGGTCGATGAGTCGGCATGGAATGATGAGTTGTATCGGCCTATTGAACCCCGAACCTATCAAGTTCCGTTCCGTGCGATTCCTTATTATGCCTGGTGCAACCGTGGGGAAGGGGAGATGACGGTGTGGGTGAATGAGAAATAGACCTATCGATGTTGCTATTCACTGTGTGAAATGATTTGGAAATGAAGATGAAATACCAAGGTGAATGAATGAGCTGGTCGGATGGTTGATGAACCGGACACGACCAGCTTTTTGTTTCGACAATCTTTGTTTGTGTTCTATACAAATTATGTAGAAGCCACTATACTAGTAATTAAAGAGATTTGTCTTTCACATACTCTTTTCCGTTAGGAAGGGACATCGCCATGCTTAGCTACCTAAAAAAATGGAACACGTTGCGAAATCAGATATTGGTCGTATTCCTATTTGTCATGGTGATTGTGCTGTCTCTCGTCAGCATGATCACGCTCAAGCAAGTGTCCCTGTTGATTCGGAACAACGCTGAAAACCAAATCAAGCAGACAGCTATTGAAGCGAGCGGTCGGATTGATTCATTGTTTGAACAGTTGAATACAGCGACAAAGTTTGTGATGACCAATCAAGAAGTTCAACGATTATTTGAACGAATCCATGGGGGAGAGAAAGTGACGTTTCCAGAATTGCAAAGGTTAAAAAGTGTGGTTAATAATATCCAAGCCAACTCTGAGGGCATTTACTCTGTCGAGCTCTATACAGAAGATTTAAAGCAAGTGTTTCCCCTAGACAGTTCTATGAAGATGTTTCAACGTCTCAACGTGAAATGGATTTATGAAGCGGATCGCGCGAAAGGCAGACTTGTATGGATCGGAGAAGATCCGCGAAACCCGCAATTTTATTTAGCGATACGGCGCATTACGTTGATGGAGCGTCATTTTGCCAACGGGGGATACTTGCTTGTGCGAATTTACAAGCCGTATTTCGCGATTACTGAGGTGAACACGGGGCAATACGTATTGGTTTCCGATCCGGAAGGAAAGGTTATTTTTTCAAATAATTCCAGCTTAACTGATGTATCTTCATTAAATCAACGGTCAGCAACGGTAATAAATCAAACCGAATACATGGTAACAAAGCAGTCTTCCAACAAAGGGTTCACCGTTTTCATATTAACGCCTGTCAGTGCCCTGACCAAGGGAGTGAACAGCATTCGGTTTGGGATCATTTTCGCTGGCATTATCGGGATGCTTGTTTACTTTTTATGTTCGCTGCTTCTCTCGACCATCATTACACGGCCGATTGTTCAATTAACGAAAACGATGCGGCTGGCGAATGAGCGGTTATTAACAGTTGATCCGAAGATGGTTACGGTCAATGAGATCAGGGAGCTGAATAGCACCTATAACCAATTGGTGAGAGAAACGAATCATTTGATCAAAATGGTGTATCAAAAAGAGATTGTTCGCAGCCAAAGTGAATTGAAAGCGCTTCAAGCGCAAATCAACCCTCATTTCTTGTACAACACGTTGGAGTCGCTGCGGTGGTCGTTAGAAGAGAAAGGGGAAGAAGAGTTGGCAGATGTCGTTGTGTCCATGTCAGAGCTGTTTCGCTACACCATCAGCCGAAATGTGAACGATGATTGGGTTACATTGAAAGAGGAATTTCGCCATATCGAAAATTATATGGACATTATCAAATTTCGGTTTGGCGATCGCATCAAGTGGCATTTGTCGCTGCCTGAGGAATGGGAAAATGTCAAAATCCCAAAACTGTTGATTCAACCGTTAGTCGAAAACGCGGTCGTGCATGGTTCGGAAAACCGGACAGCCCCTTGTACCATTACCGTGGCTGTCAAACCGGTTTCGGATCGTCATCTTGAGATCATGGTGGAAGATGATGGAGTTGGAATGGATGAAGAAAGGCTCGAGGCGGTGAAACAGGCTATGCATACAGGAGAAGCGAAAGGAAAAGGAATGGCATTGTATAATGTGAAAAAACGTCTCCAACTTTATTACAAGAAAGAAACGAGCGATGGCATAACAATTGAGAGCCGTAAAAACAAAGGTACAAAGGTCACGCTTCGAATTCCTGTTAACGGAGGTGAAAGATAATGTATGAGAAGACCATTTTGGTTGTGGATGATGAGCCGAGGGCGAGGGAAGGGATGAAGCGGTTGTTGGAAAAATGGGCCTCCGGCAAACACCGAATCATAACGGCTGCCAACGGCCAAGAAGCGCTTGACATTTTGCGGCAAGAGCGGGTGCACGTGTTATTGACAGATATTCGGATGCCGGAAATTACCGGGCTTGATGTGTTAGAGGAAATGAGAGAAAAAGACGATTCTCCGGCAGTGATCCTCATTTCTGCTTACCCTGATTTCGATTATGCGCAAAAAGCCATCAGCCTTGGTGTATTAAACTATTTGTTGAAGCCGGTGAAAAAAAGCGAATTATTCGAAGCGGTAGAAAAAGCGATCCACGTTTCCGAGCAAAAGGAAAGGGAACGAGTGATGAAACAATTGATTGACGATAAACTCATCGATGCCCTTGACCGTCACCCCCAAACTCGTGAACCGATTCGCGAGGCCATCCAGTTTATTGATCGGCATCTAAAAGATGATATATCACTAAAAGAAGTGGCGGAGCACGTCCATTTGAATCCAAGCTATTTTAGCACGCTGTTTAAAGAACAAATGAAACTCACATTCAGCGAATATCTCACAAGAAGAAGAATGCAGCGAGCTAAAGAACTGTTGATGACGACTGATATGGCTGTATCAGAGATTGCGGAAGAGTGCGGTTACAAAACAGCGAAATATTTTATTCATTTGTTTAAGGAAATGGAGGGAAAGACTCCGAGCAGCTATCGAAAAAGTCAAAAAGAAAAGTAATCTAAAAATACTGGTACTTTTCCTAATGGTTGTTGCCTTTTTCCCCCTTCATGATGATGGTAGACTGTATTTGCAAGCAAAGAATAGAGAAGGGGGTAAAGTTTATGAAAAAGAAAGCGTTCACATGGTTGGTTTTGCTAATGTTGATGGCGGGGATTGTGCTGTCTGGTTGTTCTTCTTCGTCGAGCGATTCTGCGAGCGAGGGGAAATCCGGAGACGGGAAAATTCATTTGAAGTTTATGCACGACTGGCCAAAAGGCAGTTCAACCGCTTACTACAATCTTGTAGAGGAGATTATTAAAGACTATGAAGCGAAGCATCCGAATGTTCAGATTGATGTAGAGGTATTAAATCCGGATCAATATCGGGATAAATTAAAAGTGTTGGCCGCTTCGAATGAATTGCCTGACGTAGGGTTGACGTGGTCGAACGGTTTTGCCGAACCATACGCCACTGGAGGACAATTTGCGCCGCTAAATGATATTATCGAAAAAGAATTTAAAGACCAGTTTGTACCTGGAACGGTAGAAGCGTATACCTTTAACGGCAAATCGTATGCGCTTCCAATGGAGATGAACATCACGTATATTTTCTACAACAAAGAGATTTTCAAAAAATATGGTCTTCAGGAACCGAAAACCTTTGAAGATTTGAAAAACATTGGGAAAACGTTGATCAAGCATGGGGTGATTCCAGCCACAGTCGGTTCAAAAGACGGATGGCCGGCATCGATGTGGTTTATGTACCTCGCTGACCGGATTGGCGGCCCGACGATTTTGACCGATGTCATTCAAGGAAAAGTGAAAATGTCTGACCCAGCTATTGTCAAAGCGGCAAAAGAAGTTCAAAATCTTGTGGATATGGGGTTCTTTGTCAAAGGGAACACTGCCTTCTCGAATGATGATGCTAAAGGTTATTTCCTAAACGAAAAGGCAGCCATGTTCTTAACGGCCACATGGGAGTTGCCGAACTTTACAACCAGCCCGGATGTGCCGCAAGAGTTTAAAGAGAAGGTTGGTTACTTTAAATTCCCACTGTATGAAGGCGGCAAAGGAACGGACATCAACAGTTATGTTGGCGGTCCTGGGTTAGGCGCGTTTGTCGCGGAAAATTCAAAGCATAAAGAACAAGCGAAAGACTTCGCGGCGTACCTTGTCAAAGAATGGGGCAAACGGTCAGTGGAAGGTGCAGGCATTTTACCAGCTACAAAGGTGAATACAGAAGGGTTGAACGTACCGAAGATGTACCTGGATGTCTTGCATGACATCAATAACGCGACAAACATTACGACTTGGTTTGACACCCAAGCAAGCCCGAATGTTTCTGAGCTGCACCATGACTTAATGACGGCCCTGTTTGGCAAACAAATCACGCCAGAAGAATTTGCGAAACAACATGATGACGCGTTGGCGGAGGAAGCCAACAAATAAGAATTTTGGGGGCATCTGGAACAACACATGCCCCCTTATTTGTAAAGAAGGAGTTATCAGCGATGAAAAACGTTATGTCCAATAAAACAGCCATCATTCTTTATGTCCTGCCGTCGCTTCTCCTTGTCTTGTTTTTAATTTATATCCCGATTGCGCTGACGGGATATTATGGATTGATGGATTGGAGCGGGGTAGGCCAGATGAAGTTCATCGGCTTGGAGAATTATAAAAAGCTTATTCATGACAAGCTGTTTTGGGAGAGCACCTGGCACTCCGTCTTGTTGGCGTTGTTCTCCGTTCTCAGTTTGATCGGCTATTTAATCGTTTCTTTAATATTGGCGAGCAAAATTAAGGGAGGAAATTTGTTTAGAAAAATTTATATTATTCCCATGCTTATGTCGTCTGTCGCCATCGCTCAACTTTGGATTAAGATTTTTGATCCGATGAATGGGCTGATTAACAGTTTATTGTCTATGTTTGGGATAAAAGAGACTCCACTTTGGTTGGCGGATCCTGATATGGCGTTATATTCGGTTTTCATCCCGATCGTTTGGCAGTATGCGGGATTTTACATCATCATTCTGTATGCGGCTTTGATCAATGTACCTCAAGAATTGATTGAAGCTGCAAGAATCGATGGTGCCAATGCCTTTCAAATTGCCTACAAAATTAAGGTGCCCCTTATTTCTGGGGTGTTAAAAGTATTGGTGATTCTAGCCGTTGTCGGGTCTTTGAAATATTTTGATTTGATTTACGTCATGACCGGAGGCGGTCCGGGGCATGCCACGGAAGTGATTGCTTCTTATATGTATAAAGAAGCGTTTGGGAAATTCAACTTCGGGTATGGAAGTGCCATTGGTTTTGGGTTGCTCATCCTTAGCATGGGAGCGACCTGGATGATTCAAAAAATGTTGAGAGTCAATCAAGAATAAAAGGAGAATTGACCATGAAAGAAAAGAAAATCTTAGATTCCAAGCTTCGTTCTCCTTTACGACGAATCGCAATGGGAATTCTTTACTTTATCTTGGTTGTTGTAGCGCTTCTTCAATTGTATCCGTTAGTATGGTTATTCTTATTGTCGTTGAAGACGAATCAGGAAGTGTTTGGGATGTCTCCATTCGCTTTGCCGAAATCTCCGCGATGGGAAAATTATATAAATGCTTGGTTTGATGGAGGGATCAACCAATACTTTTTCAATAGTGTCTGGTATACGATCGTCGCTGTTGTATTGACTTTGATTTTAGCCAGCTTCGTTACGTTTGCCTTGACCAGAATGGAGTGGAAATTCAAAGGTGTTGTATTGGCTTTGTTTATGATCGCTTACATGATCCCGCTTCATTCGACGCTCATTCCGTTGTTTAATATTTATAATAAAATGAACTTAATTGATAACCCCATCTCGATTATTCTTTCATATACGACCTTTAACTTGCCGATTACGATTATGATTTTGCTAGGATTTTATCAGTCGTTGCCGCGGGAAATCGAAGAAGCGGCGGTAATGGACGGGTGCTCTGTCCATCGCATTTTTTTCCGCATCACATTGCCGATGACAGCGCCTGTTCTTGCGACTACAGCCATTATTAACATGATTTACAATTGGAATGAGTTTGTGTTTGTCAACACGTTCATTAGTTCGGAAAAATGGAAAACGATCACAGTCGGAGTCAATAATTTTGTCGGCCAATATCTCACCGACTGGGGGGCGATCGGCGCGACTTTGGTGATCAGCATTTTGCCGATTTTGATTGTATACTTATTCTTGAGCGACCGAATTATTGAAGGACTGGTTGCTGGTTCGGTAAAAGGATGATGTCATATGTGATTGGGGTTAAGTTTGTTTGTGTTATATACAAACTAAATGAAATATAGTATGATGAAAATGATCAAATCGTTGCTTTTTCCATCGTTGGAGAGGGGGAGAGAGGTTGCGGATTAGGAAAGAAACATGGTCTCGTTTCAACGGAAAAGAAGTTCTTTTATTTACGTTGACAAACGACCGCGGCATGGAACTGTCGGCGACAAACTACGGATGCATCGTGACGGACCTCCGCGTTCCCGACCGGAACGGCAACATCGAAAATGTCGTGCTCGGGTTTGGACGATTTGAACCGTATGTTGAGAACGCCCCTTATTTCGGCGCCGTGATCGGCCGGGTGGCGGGGCGCATTCGTGGAGCGAGCTTCGAACTTGATGGAATCACATATCAACTGGCGAAAAACGAACACAACAACCACTTGCACGGCGGGCCGAACGGATTCCACCGCGTGCTGTGGCAGGCCGAGCCCGTTCAGCGCGACGATGCGGTCGGCGTCGTCTTTTCGTACACAAGCCCGGACGGGGAGGAAGGATACCCGGGAACGGTTCATGTTCAAGTGGAATATTGGCTGAACAATGACAACGAATGGATCGTCACACACCGAGCTCGTTCGGACAAAACGACGCTCGTCAATTTGACGAACCATACGTATTTTAACCTAAGCGGCAACGGCAAGCGCGATATATTGGACCACACGCTGACAATCCAAAGCTCGCGTGTGCTCGAGCTGAATGAGGAACTGATTCCGACAGGCCGCGTCTTGGATGTCGCCGGCACGCCGTTTGATTTGCGGCAAGGAAAGATGATCCGGGAGGCGGTTGAATCCGGACACCCGCAAATCGAACTCGTCGGCGGGGGCTATGACCATCCGTTTTGGCTCGACCGGCATCATGACAAGGAAATTGTTCTTTCCGACCAAGAGAGCGGGCGGGTGCTGACGGTGGAGACGGATGAGGTCGGCGTGGTGGTGTATACATCGAACCAGCTGCCGGAAGGGTTGGATCTAGGCGGCGTGTCGTCGCGGAAATATTTAGGCATCTGCCTGGAAACGCAAGGGCTGCCGGATGCGATCCATCATCCGCAGTTTCCGTCGATCGTATTGCCGGCTGGCCAAGAGCGAGCATCAACGACGGTCTATCGATTTGGCATCATTTGAATCAATGGAGGAAAGATAGAGGAATGATTGAACATGTAGAGACGCCGCACAAATTGGTCGCCCTGACGTTTGATGATGGACCGAATCCGGTTTATACATTGAACGTATTGGAGATATTGGAGAAAGTATCTGGAAAAGCGACCTTTTTTATGATCGGAAGCCAGATGGAGAAGCATCCGGAAGTTGTAAAGGCGGTCAAGGCGCAAGGGCATGAAATTGGCAATCATACGTATTCTCACGCTAACCTCACTTCTCTAACGGAAGATGAGGCTTTGAGAGAAATGGAGTGGACGGATGCCATCATTACCGAGATGACTGGAGCGAAGCCCACGATTTTCCGTCCTCCTTATCTTGACTACAATGCAACTGTTGTTTCGATGTGCAACCATTTCGGCTACCAAATGATTGGTGCGCTCAATACGGATGCCCGAGACTGGGAACAACCAGGAGTTGATTATATTGTTCGGAAGAGTCGCCCCCATATAAAAAACGGGAGCATCTTGCTCTTTCATGACGGATTTGGAGATCGTTCGCAGACGATCGAGGCTGTCAATATACTCGTATCCGAATTGTATTCGCAAGGTTACAAAATGGTCACGGTCAGCGAATTGTTGGAGCTGCAAGCTGAAAGCAGATGAAAAAGCCGTTCTTTTGTAGCACTGGTGCTCTCATGATCGACCGCTTGCATAGTAGGAAAAAGGGGAGAGTGAGCTATTCATGCCAACCAATGTATTTTTCAACGCCCATCACTCGCCGGTTGGGGCGTTTGCCAGCTTTACGCTAGGGTTTCCGGGAAAAAGCGGAGGACTGGACTTGGAACTTGCCCGACCACCGCGGCAAAATGTCTTTATTGGTGTTGAGTCGCCGCATGAGCCGGGGCTGTATCATATCCTTCCATTCGCGGAAACAGCAGGCGAGGATGAAAGCAAACGATATGACATTGAAAATCCTGATCCGAATCCGCAAAAACCAAACATTCTCATCCCGTTTGCGAAAGAGGAGATCAAGCGCGAATTCTGTGTGGCAACGGATACATGGAAAGCTGGGGATTTAACGTTTACGATTTATTCGCCGGTAAAGGCGGTGCCTGATCCCGAAACAGCGGCCGAGGAAGAACTCAAGTTGGCGTTGGTCCCAGCTGTCATTGTCGAGATGACGATCGATAATACGAACGGAACAAGAACACGACGGGCGTTTTTCGGATTCGAAGGCACTGACCCGTATACCTCGATGCGGCGGATCGATGATACATGCCCGCAGCTGCGCGGGGTCGGTCAAGGGCGGATTTTGAGCATTGTATCCAAGGACGAGGGTGTTCGCTCAGCGCTGCATTTTAGCATGGAGGATATCTTAACGGCGACTCTCGAAGAAAACTGGACGTTTGGGCTCGGGAAAGTCGGTGCGTTAATCGTCGATGTGCCGGCGGGAGAAAAGAAAACGTATCAATTTGCTGTTTGCTTCTATCGTGGAGGTTGTGTGACAGCGGGAATGGATGCCTCTTATTTTTACACCCGTTTCTTCCATAATATCGAAGAAGTCTGTCTTTATGCGTTAGAGCAGGCCGAGGTGTTAAAGCAGCAGGCGTTCCGTTCGAATGAACTCATTGAAAAAGAATGGCTCTCCGATGATCAAAAGTTTATGATGGCGCACGCGATCCGTAGCTACTATGGCAATACACAGCTGCTTGAGCATGAAGGAAAGCCGATTTGGGTCGTCAATGAAGGCGAGTACCGGATGATGAATACGTTTGATCTCACCGTCGACCAGCTCTTTTTTGAATTGAAAATGAATCCGTGGACGGTGAAAAATGTGCTTGACTTTTATGTCGAGCGCTACAGCTATGAGGATCGTGTCCGTTTCCCAGGAGATGAGACGGAATACCCCGGCGGCATCAGCTTCACTCACGATATGGGAGTCGCCAACACGTTCTCACGCCCGCATTACTCGTCATATGAGCTATACGGGATCAGCGGCTGCTTTTCACATATGACGCACGAACAGCTCGTCAACTGGGTGCTTTGCGCAGCGGTATACATCGAACAAACGAAAGACTGGGCATGGCGCGACCGGCGGCTTACGATCTTGGAACAATGTCTCGAAAGCATGGTGCGCCGCGATCATCCGGATCCAGAAAAGCGGAACGGCGTGATGGGGCTTGACAGCACCCGCACGATGGGTGGAGCGGAAATCACAACGTATGATAGTTTGGATGTTTCTCTTGGCCAGGCGCGCAACAATTTATATTTGGCAGGAAAATGTTGGGCTGCCTATGTGGCGCTCGAAAAGTTGTTCCGCGATGTCGGCAAAGAAGAACTGGCTGCATTGGCAAGGGAGCAGGCGGAAAAATGCGCCGCGACGATTGTCAGTCACGTGACGGAGGACGGGTATATCCCAGCCGTGATGGGAGAAGGAAATGACTCGAAAATCATTCCGGCTATTGAGGGGCTTGTGTTTCCTTACTTTACGAACTGCCATGAGGCGTTAAGAGAAGACGGACGTTTTGGAGACTATATTCGTGCACTGCGACAACATTTGCAATATGTGTTGCGGGAAGGAATTTGCCTATTCCCGGACGGGGGATGGAAAATTTCCTCGACAAGCAACAACTCGTGGTTGAGCAAAATTTACTTATGCCAGTTTATTGCCCGCCGCATTTTAGGGTGGGAATGGGATGAACAAGGAAAACGAGCTGATGCGGCTCATGTTGCGTGGCTCACGCATCCGACGCTCTCCATTTGGAGTTGGAGCGACCAAATTATCGCTGGCGAAATCAGCGGCAGCAAATACTACCCGCGCGGCGTGACGAGCATTTTATGGTTGGAGGAGGGGGAATGAAGATGAACAGCTCCCTCCCCTCCCTCCGCGATGTATTCGCGAATGATTTCCGCATCGGGGCGGCGGTCAATCCTGTGACGATCGAGATGCAAAAACAGTTGTTGATCGATCATGTCAACAGTATTACGGCAGAGAACCATATGAAGTTTGAGCATCTTCAGCCGGAAGAAGGGAAATTTACCTTTCAGGAAGCGGATCGGATTGTGGATTTTGCTTGTTCGCACCGAATGGCGGTTCGAGGGCACACACTTGTATGGCACAACCAGACTCCGGATTGGGTGTTTCAAGATGGTCAAGGCCATTTCGTCAGTCGGGATGTGTTGCTTGAGCGGATGAAATGTCACATTTCAACTGTTGTACGGCGATACAAGGGAAAAATATATTGTTGGGATGTCATCAACGAAGCGGTAGCCGACGAAGGAGACGAATTGTTGAGGCCGTCGAAGTGGCGACAAATCATCGGGGACGATTTTATGGAACAAGCATTTCTCTACGCTTATGAAGCTGACCCAGATGCACTGCTTTTTTACAATGACTATAATGAATGTTTTCCGGAAAAGAGAGAAAAAATTTTTGCACTTGTCAAATCGCTGCGTGATAAAGGCATTCCGATTCATGGCATCGGGATGCAAGCGCATTGGAGTTTGACTCGCCCGTCGCTTGATGAAATTCGTGCGGCCATTGAACGATATGCGTCCCTTGGTGTTGTTCTTCATATTACGGAACTCGATGTATCCATGTTTGAATTTCACGATCGTCGAACCGATTTGGCAGCTCCAACGTCAGAAATGATCGAACGGCAGGCAGAGCGGTATGGGCAAATTTTTGCTTTGTTTAAGGAGTATCGCGATGTTATTCAAAGTGTCACATTTTGGGGAATTGCTGATGACCATACATGGCTCGATAACTTTCCAGTGCACGGGAGAAAAAACTGGCCGCTTTTGTTCGATGAACAGCATAAACCGAAACCAGCTTTTTGGAGGGCAGTGAGTGTCTGATGATATTGCTTCACGTTGCGGCGAAGAGGGAGCAGAAAATAAGGGTTCCTCTCTTCGTGAATAATTAAAAGATTTCAGAAAAATATTGAATGTAAATGAACTTTTCATTATAATAGAAGCTAGGACTGGTATACTAGTTATACTAGTTATACTAGTAACAGAAAGGCAAACGGCAAATCATGAAGCTTATTGACATCTTGACTATATGAACAGGGATGTCAACCGAGAATTCATTCTTCTGTTTGTCTGGAATCATGAGGAAGGCATTACAGCCATTTTGTAGGATGCGTCGTTTCAAACTAGTATACTAGAATGTTTGTAGAGCGGTGAGGAGTTGGGTTGCAATGATCTGAAATCGCTTTCCCAATAAAACCTTGAAAGGGGGGATTGAGACAGGGAATCGTTATGTTTTCTTTATCAAAAAGAATGTGATCGCAGCCAAGGGGGATTTTGAGACAATGGGATTGGAGGGAGAAATATGCTAAAAAAAGCGTTTGCGGCTTTAACCGCAACTGCACTGGCGGTTGGAATGCTTGCGGGATGTACGGACAGCCAATCTTCTTCGTCCAACGGGTCTGGAGATTCAAAAGAGAAAAATGGCATTGTAACCATTACAACTGTCCGCACATTAAAGGATGATACGAAATTTCGAGAGGGAGAGGATTTGAACAACAATCCTATCACACGATGGTCGGAAAAAGAATTGGGGATTAAATGGAAAACATTGTGGACAGCTCCAAACGATGAACAGTATCACAATAAAATTCGCTTAGCTTTATCATCCGGACAGAAACTGCCTGACGTATTTAAAGTGTCAGACGGACAGTTGATCAATGATTTAATTCGTTCTGGAAAAGTAATGCCAGTCGATGAAGCGATTGAGAAATATGCGTCACCGAGATTGAAAAAGATTTATGAGCAATTTCCGGAAGCGTTTTATCCGGCGACTGTCGATGGAAAACGCTATGGAATTCCACGGTTCTCTGGGGGCAATGGTTCCGATTCCTTGCTTTGGATTCGCAAAGACTGGCTTGATAAGTTAGGTCTTCAGCCGCCTAAAACAATCGAAGATCTCGAAAAAATCATGGACGCGTTTGTCAACAAAGACCCTGACGGCAATGGGAAAAAGGATACGATTGGCTTGACGCTGGCCAGCAAAAACGGCTTGGCGACTTGGTTGGCCGACGGAAGCTTTATTTTCGGTGCTTATGGCAACTATGAACCTGGTTCATGGTCAAAAGGCGAAGATGGGAAGCTTGTCTATGGATCGGTACAGCCGTCTATGAAAAAAGCGTTGGCTAAGCTGAATGAATGGTATGAAAAAGGATACTTGGACAAAGAAGTTGGCATTTTGGACGAACAGACGGCGATCAAAAGCTTTGTCGCTGGAAAATCGGGAATCATTTCTGCTCCTCCTTGGGCTGCTGGATGGCCAATCACAGATGCGTTGAAAAATAATCCGGGAGCCGTTGTGGAACCATACCCACTGCCGAGTGGTCCGGATGGCAAAATCGGCCGGCGTGGCGAGGGATTGGTTACAGGCATGTTTTTGTTCAGCAAAGACTTTAAACATATGGATAAATTCTTCCAATACTTAGATGAAGCATACGCCTATGTGTATAATGACTCGAAATATTTTAAATACGGATTGGCCGAAGGTTATGACTATGTGATGAAGAACGGCAAGCCCGTTTATGATGACAAGGAAATTCCAGGAGGAAGATTGGATCCAGGGGCTTATTTCATTACGGAAGCCATTCCGACCGTTCCGTACATGCTGTATGATCTAGTCGAGGAGTTGTATACAACGAAGCGTCAGCCGAAAAACGCCTATGAGTATACACGAATTGTATCTTTAGGCGAGTCGTTTATGAAAGCGGCTACAATCGTCAACCAACAAAATCAATACCGCATTGAAAACGAGTTTACAGGTCCGCCCACTAAAACGATGCAAAAACGCGGAGAGTTTTTGACGAAAATGGAACGTGAAACCTTTGCCAACATCATTTACGGACGGGCGCCGCTCAGTGCATTTGATGACTTTGTGAAAAAATGGGAAGAATCTGGGGGCAAAGAAATTACAAAAGAAGTGAATGAATGGTATCAATCGGTAAAAGGAGCAAAGTAACGTTTCAACGATGATAGGGTGCGGACAGGGGGCGAGCTGTGAAAGAGAATTCTCATCGATGTCCGCACCTGCTTTTTTGCAAGAGATGACGCCGGAAGGAGGAAACGGGTATGCAGTCGGCCGTCGATGTCAAAGGACAAACAACAGCGGTGGAAGCAAAGAGAGTTCAGAAAAGAAGAGGAACGTGGCAGTTGCATGTTATGTTGCTTCCTGCCCTCATCATTGTGTTGATTTTTCAATATGTTCCGATGCTAGGACTGGTCATGGCTTTTCAAGATTATGAGCCTTGGCTTGGCTTTTTGCGTTCTCCTTGGGTTGGTCTCGAGCATTTTAAAACGATGTTTGAATATGAAGACGCTCGTCAAGTCATATGGAATACATTGGTCATTTCAACATTAAAAATCATCTTTAACCTCGGTGTGCCTTTGGCGTTTGCGTTGCTTCTCAACGAAGTATACGTGATGAAGTTTAAGCGGACGGTTCAAACGATCGTGTATTTGCCGCACTTTTTGTCATGGGTGATTCTGGGCGGGATCTTGATTGACATGCTTTCTCCTGAAGGGGGGATTGTTAACCGTTTTTTATCAATATTCGGTGTTAAGCCTATTTTCTTTCTTGGAGACAACGATTGGTTTCGTACTGTTGTTGTCGTTACAGATGTGTGGAAAGAATGCGGATTTAACACGATTGTATTTTTAGCTGCCCTTACTTCCATTAACCCATCGTTGTATGAAGCGGCTATCGTGGATGGAGCCAACAGGTGGCAACAAACTATTTACATTACGTTGCCTTCCATGTTGCCGATCATCATTGTGGTTGGAACGTTGTCGCTCGGAAACATTTTAAATGCCGGATTTGATCAAATTTTAAACTTGTACAATCCGCTTGTTTACAAAACGGGTGATATCATCGATACGTATGTTTACCGTGTCGGTCTCTTGAACGGGGATTTCAGTTATGCGACAGCTGTTGGATTGTTTAAATCGGTCATCAGCTTTATTCTCGTAGTCACAGGGTATCGTCTCGCTTATAAGTATGCGAACTATAAAATCTTTTAAAGGGAGGGGAGGTCTATGCATCATCACTACCAAAAAAGCTTGTCTTATAAACTATTCACTGTGTTTAACTATACTCTTTTAACGATCATTGCCGTTCTTTGCCTTTTGCCTCTCATCCATATTTTAGCCGTCTCATTCAGCGGCAGTGCAGCGGCGACCGCTAATCTGGTCGGACTGTGGCCCGTTGACTTTACGTTGGACGCTTATGAGAAAACGATTGGGAATGAAAATTTTTTGCGTTCCCTTTGGAATTCGTTTTTGCGTGTTGTATTGGGAACAGTCATTTCCATGGGAGTCATGTTATGCGCTGCCTATCCGCTGTCCAAAAGCGACGACGCCTTTCGCGGCCGGAAACTCTATATGTGGATTTTTGTGTTTACGATGTTGTTCCATGGCGGTCTCGTTCCGACTTATATGGTGGTGACGAAGCTCGGGTTGACAGATACGATTTGGGCGTTGATTTTACCGCCAGCTGTCAGCGCCTTTAACTTAATTTTGCTTGTGAACTTTTTCCGAACTTCGGTGCCGAAATCGCTTGAAGAGGCCGCTTTAATGGATGGCGCAAATCATTTCACGATTTTTTGGAAAATTTATTTGCCGATTTCGGTGCCTGCCATTGCGACGATTTCGCTCTTTACGATGGTTTTTCATTGGAACTCATGGTTTGATGGGTTGATTTATATGTCCGATGTGAAACATTACCCGTTATCTACGTTCTTACAAACGATTATTGTTCAACAGGATTTTACGAAAATGAGCGTCGATGCAGAAACATTGAAAAACTTATCTGAACGGACAGTGAAGGCGGCACAAATCTTCATCGCAGCTTTGCCGATGCTGATTGTTTATCCGTTTGTGCAAAAGTTTTTTGTGAAAGGGATTGTGTTGGGGGCGGAAAAAGAGTAACAGGAGGAGAATTCGACATGACGGCGGGATACGAACCTTGTTGGCTGCGGTATGAGCGGAAGGATCAATATAGTCGATTACGGTTTGAGGAGATTGTGGCGAAAAGAACATCGCCCATTTTTCAAGCAGCCGTGGAAGAACTCCAAAAAGGGCTTCGTTCGATGATGGAGATTGAGCCGCAAGTGGTGCAGGAAGTAAATGAAACAGCTAATTCGATTTGGCTTGGGACGCTTGAAGATGAAGAGTTCGAGCGACCATTAGAGGGAACGCTTGTTCATCCTGAAGGGTATGTGATTCGATCGGATGTCGACGATGGCCCGTTCCGTATCTACATTATTGGGAAAACAGATGCTGGTGTGTTGTATGGTGTCTTTCATTTCCTCCGATTATTGCAAATGGGTGAGAACATCGCCCAACTGTCCATCATCGAGCAGCCAAAAAACCGGTTGCGCATGATCAATCATTGGGACAATATGGATGGCAGCATTG
Organism: Geobacillus thermopakistaniensis; assembly: GCF_000498995.1. Taxonomy (NCBI): domain Bacteria; kingdom Bacillati; phylum Bacillota; class Bacilli; order Caryophanales; family Anoxybacillaceae; genus Geobacillus; species Geobacillus thermopakistaniensis. Next base: position 20,109 of record NZ_AYSF01000033.1, on the reverse strand, counting down.
AGCGTGGATATGCTGGTCGGTCGATTTTCTTTGTCGATGACCAGTTTGTGAAACAAAACCAACGGATAAAAGATTATGCACGATTGCTTGCTTCTGTGGGTATTAACGCCATCTCCATCAACAATGTCAATGTACACAAAACCGAAACGAAACTCATCACCGATCACTTTTTGCCTGACGTGGCGGAAGTAGCGGATATCTTCCGAACCTACGGAATCAAAACATTTTTAAGTATCAACTACGCAAGCCCGATTGAGATTGGCGGGCTTCCAACAGCAGATCCGCTTGATCCCGAGGTGCGATGGTGGTGGAAGGAAACGGCGAAACGTATTTATCAATATATTCCTGATTTTGGCGGCTTTGTAGTCAAAGCGGATTCCGAGTTTCGTCCTGGTCCCTTTACGTATGGGCGCGATCACGCGGAAGGGGCAAATATGTTGGCAGAGGCGTTGGCGCCGTTTGGGGGGCTCGTCATTTGGAGATGTTTTGTTTATAACTGCCAGCAGGATTGGCGCGATCGGACGACCGATCGGGCAAAAGCCGCATATGATCACTTTAAGCCATTGGATGGACAGTTTCGCGAGAATGTCATCTTGCAAATTAAAAACGGCCCAATGGATTTTCAAGTAAGGGAGCCGGTTTCTCCGTTATTTGGCGCTATGCCGAAAACCAATCAAATGATGGAGGTTCAAATCACCCAGGAATATACAGGACAGCAAAAACATTTATGCTTCTTGATTCCACAGTGGAAAGAGGTGCTTGATTTTGATACGTATGCCAAGGGAAAAGGGTCGAAAGTAAAAAAGGTAATTGATGGCTCGCTATTTGACTATCGATACAGCGGGATCGCAGGGGTATCTAATATTGGCAATGACCCAAACTGGACTGGGCATACGTTGGCGCAAGCAAACTTGTATGGATTTGGGCGGCTCGCTTGGAATCCGGATTTGTCTGCCGAAGAAATTGCTAACGAATGGGTTGTGCAAACGTTTGGGGATGATTCACAAGTCGTCGAGACGATCAGTTGGATGCTTCTATCTTCGTGGAGAATTTATGAAAACTACACCTCTCCGCTTGGCGTCGGCTGGATGGTGAACCCAGGGCACCATTATGGTCCTAATGTGGATGGCTATGAATATTCGCATTGGGGGACGTACCATTATGCTGACCGCGACGGGATCGGTGTTGACCGGACGGTTGCTACGGGAACAGGATATACGGCGCAATACTTTCCGGAAAATGCAGCGATGTATGAGTCGCTCGACACTTGTCCGGATGAGCTGCTCTTGTTTTTCCATCACGTTCCGTACACTCATCGGCTGCATTCAGGGGAAACGGTCATTCAACATATTTACAATACTCATTTTGAAGGGGTTGAGCAGGCGAAACAGCTGCGGAAACGATGGGAACAACTGAAAGGGAAAATCGACGAAAAACGGTATCATGATGTATTGGAACGATTGACGATCCAAGTGGAACATGCTAAAGAATGGCGAGATGTCATCAATACGTACTTTTACCGGAAGTCAGGAATAGACGACCAATACGGGCGGAAAATTTATCGGTGAATAGGGGAGAGGAGCATGAAGGTTGTAAACGTGCCAAGCAACGGGAGGGAGAAGTTTAAAAAGAATTGGAAATTTTGCGTTGGCACCGGGCGGCTCGGCCTTGCTTTGCAAAAGGAGTATTTGGATCACTTGAAACTCGTGCAAGAGAAAATAGGGTTTCGATACATCCGCGGTCATGGCTTGCTTTCCGATGATGTCGGAATTTATCGAGAAGTCGAAATCGATGGGGAAATGAAGCCGTTTTATAACTTTACGTACATCGACCGGATTGTTGATTCGTATTTAGCGTTGAATATCCGGCCGTTTATTGAATTTGGATTTATGCCAAAAGCGCTTGCTTCGGGAGACCAAACAGTTTTTTATTGGAAAGGCAACGTTACACCCCCGAAAGATTATAACAAGTGGCGTGATCTCATCGTAGCGGTCGTTTCCCATTTCATTGAGCGATACGGGATTGAGGAAGTGCGGACATGGCTGTTTGAAGTATGGAATGAACCTAATTTAGTGAACTTCTGGAAAGATGCCAACAAACAGGAGTATTTTAAGCTGTACGAGGTGACAGCCCGAGCGGTAAAAAGCGTTGATCCTCATTTGCAAGTTGGGGGACCGGCCATTTGCGGAGGAAGCGATGAATGGATTACGGATTTTCTCCACTTTTGCGCCGAACGGAGGGTGCCTGTTGATTTTGTCAGCCGCCATGCCTATACATCGAAGGCGCCGCATAAGAAAACGTTTGAATATTACTATCAAGAGCTTGAGCCGCCAGAAGATATGTTGGAGCAATTCAAAACGGTGCGCGCCTTGATTCGCCAGTCTCCGTTTCCGCATTTGCCATTGCATATTACCGAATATAATACATCGTACAGCCCCATCAACCCGGTTCATGATACGGCGCTCAATGCAGCATACATTGCCCGTATTTTAAGTGAGGGGGGAGATTACGTCGACTCGTTTTCATATTGGACGTTCAGTGATGTGTTTGAAGAAATGGACGTTCCGAAGGCGTTGTTTCACGGTGGGTTCGGTCTAGTTGCGCTTCACTCGATTCCCAAACCGACATTTCATGCGTTTACATTCTTTAATGCTCTAGGCGACGAACTGTTGTATCGTGACGGAGAGATGATTGTGACAAGGCGGAAAGATGGATCGATTGCCGCAGTGCTTTGGAATTTAGTGATGGAAAAAGGAGAAGGATTGACAAAAGAAGTGCAGCTGGTGATTCCAGTTTCATTTTCCGCTGTTTTTATCAAGCGGCAAATCGTCAATGAGCAGTACGGGAACGCGTGGAGAGTTTGGAAACAGATGGGGCGTCCCCGTTTTCCAAGCCGTCAAGCGGTGGAAACGTTGCGTCAAGTGGCGCAGCCTCATGTGATGACGGAGCAGAGACGGGCAACGGACGGTGTGATTCATTTATCTATTGTCCTATCAAAAAACGAGGTGACATTAATCGAGATTGAGCAAGTTCGAGATGAGACAAGCACATATGTCGGCTTAGATGATGGTGAAATGACATCGTATTCTTCATGAAAGATTACTAAAGTGGTTTTGGAGGGACGAGATGGACGTAGTCACCATTGGCGAATCGATGGCCGTATTTACACCAACAAGCGTCGGCTTGATGAGACAGGCGACCACCTTTACTATGCGGATTGGCGGAGCGGAATCCAATGTCGCTGTCGGCCTTGCTCGATTAGGCCATCGTGTAGGATGGATCAGCAAGGTCGGAAGCGATGAGTTTGGAAAGGCGATTTTGTCTTTCCTGAAAGGTGAGGGAGTGGATGTCAGCCGGGTAAAAATGGATGGGGAAGCGCCGACCGGCATTTACTTTAAGGAACAAAGACGTCTAAACGATACGCGGGTATATTACTATCGCAAAGGATCAGCGGCGAGCAGGCTGACGCCTGCCGACTTGGATGAGAAATATATCGCAGAGGCAAAGTATTTGCATATTACGGGAATCACTCCGGCGTTAAGCGAGAATTGTCGTGAAACGATCTTTGCCGCCATGGCGATCGCTCGTCGTCACGGGGTGAAAATCGTTTTTGATCCGAATTTGCGGTTGAAACTATGGAATGAAGCGGATCGGGCCAAGGAAGTGATGCTTCGCATGGCAGCTGAATCAGATGTGGTTCTCCCTGGAGAAGCTGAGGCATCGTTTTTATTCGGAAAACATTCGGTTGAGGAATGGGGAAGCCGGCTGCTTGGCATGGGCGCTTCGCTCGTTGTCATTAAACTAGGCGCAAATGGTGCCCATTATTTTACGAATGCGCATCATGAGTATGTTCCAGGGTTTCCTGTTGAAAGGGTAATCGACCCTGTCGGTGCTGGGGATGGGTTTGCAGCTGGGCTGCTATCCGGACTGCTTGAAGGACTTCGTTTAACAGAAGCGGTGCAGCGAGCGAATGCAGTTGGCGCGCTTGTGACAATGGTCGAGGGGGATGCTGATGGCATGCCGGAACGCGATGACGTCGAGCGCTTGATAAATCAGCGACGGGAAGATGTTACGCGATAAAGGAGATGAACCTACATGAAGGTAGTCCAAATGATTCGAGAGATTGGCATCATTCCAGTCGTCCGCGGTGCGACGGTTGATACTGTTCTTCCGCTGTCATTGGCTTTGCGGCAGGGAGGCATTCCAATCATGGAAATTACGATGGAAACAGCTGGGGCTTTGGCCGCGTTGGAAAAGGCTGCAAGGGAACTGAAAGATATGTTGATCGGTGCGGGAACGGTGCTGGACGCTGAAACAGCACAGAGGGCGATTTCAGCTGGGGCGCGGTTTATCGTTTCTCCCTTCCTTTCTATTGATGTGATTCAGGCGGCAAAACAAAATCGCGTTGTCAGTATCGCAGGAGGATTGACGCCGACCGAAATTGTGAATGCTTTTCAGCACGGGGCTGATATGGTGAAAGTATTTCCTGCTCATGTGTTTGGGCCAAACTATATTCGAAGCATAAAGGAGCCGCTTCCCCACATCCCCCTCATCGCAACTGGAGGAATCAATCTGAAAACGGCTGGAGAGTATATAAAAGCGGGAGTGGATGCCATCGGTGTCGGGAACTCGTTAGTGAAGGTTGAAGGGGCATTGGAAAACGATCAGTGGAAGATTATTGCCGAACGGGCAGCTCAATGGATGTCGATTGTGCACAAGGTGAGGGGAGAGAATGCGGGTGAATGAATCGCTGAGAAATTTGACAGGAAATATGTTCTTTCCTACATTGGAAGAAAACGCATGATCATGGATGTACTTTATCACTGCCATACTAGTATATAAGAAAAAGGGGAATCGCAAGGTGATCTTTACTGCCCAACAAAGCCAACAAATTAAAAGTTCTGTCAGAGGTTCGGCGCGCGACCAGTTGTACGAGATGCTAAAGGAAAAGATTTTGCGCCTTGAGTTGGAACCAGGAACAAAAATTTCCGAAAAGGAAATTGCTGAGCAATTGCATATTAGCCGCACCCCGGTGCGGGAAGCATTTCTCAAACTGGCGCAAGAAGAATTGCTTGATATTATTCCGCAAAGCGGAACCATTGTTTCGCGCATCAACTTGGAACATGTGGAGGAAGGGCGCTTTATCCGCGAGGTTGTCGAGAAAGAAGTGGCCGTTTTAGCTTGTACGAAATTGCGTCAAGATCATCTATTTGAAATGGAGAAGAATATTGCGATGCAAGAGTTGTGTGCCGAAAAAGGAAATTTTCTTGAGTTGTTTGAGCTTGATGAAAAGTTCCATCAGCTCATTTACGATGGCTGCCGAATGTCGCGCTCGTGGAAAATGGTGCAAAGTTTAAACAGTCATTTCAATCGTTTGCGTGTACTGAGACTATCATCCGATCTTGATTGGGACATTATTATTTCCCATCACAAGCAAATTTATCGGTTAATTGCGAATAAAGAAGCAGAGAAAGTGCGTCAGGTGATGGAAGAGCATTTGCGGCTTGTCGAAATTGAAAAAGACGTACTAAAAAGGCAGTATCCTCATTATTTTGTATAAGTTGTTGGAAGTTTCGCTTTGCGGGAGGGAGACAGTGTGCAGCCGTTCATTCATGAAAATTTTTTGTTGCAAAACAAGCATGCCGAAGTGTTGTACCATGACTATGCGAAATCATTGCCGATTATTGATTATCACTGCCATTTGAGCGCAAAAGAGATTGCGGAAGACCGGCGGTTTCATGATATGACGGAGCTTTGGCTCGAGGGGGATCATTACAAATGGCGGGCGATGCGGGCGATGGGAGTCGAAGAAAAGTATATTACCGGAAACGCCTCTCCAGAGGAAAAGTTTCAAGCATGGGCGAAAACGGTGCCGTATTGCATCGGGAATCCACTCTATCATTGGACACATTTAGAGCTAAAACGCTATTTTCAAGTGGATGCTCTTCTGAATGAGCGGACGTGGCGTGAAATTTGGAATCATTGCAATGATTTATTGAGACAGGAAGGATTCTCAGCCCGCTCTTTCATGGTCAAATCTAATGTGGAGTGGATTGGGACAACGGACGATCCGCTCGATGATTTAGCTGATCATCAAGCAATTGCCCAAGATCCATCATTTCTAGTAAAGATTGTTCCGTCTTTTCGTCCTGATGCAGTCATTGAAATCAACCGCCCTTCGTTTTTAGACTATGTGGGAAAGCTAGGGGAAGCAGCTGGCCTGCCGATTCATGATTACGATCAGCTGCTGCAAGCCATTGAAAGCCGAGTGCGTTATTTTCATGCGGCAGGATGCCGGATGGCTGATCACGGCTTAGAATCGATGCCGTATTCAGAATGCGGTTGGAAGGAAGCAAACGATATTTTTCAAAAACGAAAAAATGGATTTGTCCTCAGCCGTGAGGAGGAGGAAAAATATAAAACTTTCACTTTATGCTTCTTAGCCCGATTGTACCACTCACTTGGTTGGGTGATGCAGCTGCACATCGGTTCGATTCGAAATACAAATGAAAAGATGTTCCGGCGTCTTGGTCCGAATACAGGATATGATTCGATTCATGACTTTTTCCTTGCCCAGCCGTTAAATGCCTTTCTTAATGAGCTAGAGCGTCGCGATCAACTGCCAAAAACGATTGTGTACACATTAAACCCCGCTTATAACTATATTGTCGCCTCAACGGTCGGCAATTTTCAATCAGAAGGGGTAAAAGGGAAAGTTCAATTTGGCGCAGCTTGGTGGTTTAACGACCATCAAGATGGCATCATAACACACTTAACAGATCTCGCCAATGTCGGCGTGCTAAGTACATTTGTTGGGATGTTGACTGATTCAAGAAGTTTTTTATCTTATGTACGCCACGAGTATTTTCGCAGAATTGTATGCAATTTGATCGGTTCGTGGATAGAAAGAGGAGAGGTTCCCCAAGACTATGCTTTTTTAGGGAAAATCGTTCAAGATTTATGTTACTTCAATGCGAAACAATACTTTCAAGTCGTCGTGAGTGGGAGATGAGATCGGAATGAAAATGACGTTTCGCTGGTTTGGAAAAGATCATGATACCGTTTCGTTGGATTATATTCGGCAAATCCCAGGGGTTGAAGGAATTGTCGGAGCGCTATATCACATTCCTGTAGGGGAAGTATGGCCGCTCGAAGATATATTGGAACTAAAGCGGCAAGTGAATGAAAAAGGATTTCATCTTGAAGTCATTGAGAGCGTCAACGTTCATGAAGATATTAAACTCGGTCTGCCCTCACGGGATCGATATATTGAAAACTATAAACAAACGATTCGCAACTTGGCGAAAGCTGGGGTCAAAGTCATTTGTTACAATTTTATGCCGATTTTTGACTGGACTCGTTCCGACTTAGCCAAAAGGCGGCCTGACGGATCGACGGTGCTCGCCTACGAGAAACAAAAGATTGAACAGATCGATCCGGAGGAAATGATCGAACGCATTGAAAGTGGAGCGAACGGGTTTTTGCTTCCGGGATGGGAACCGGAGCGATTGAAAACGATTAAGCCGCTCTTTGCTTTGTACAAAGGAGTGACAGAAGACGATTTATTTGAACATTTACGCTACTTTTTGGAACAAATCATTCCTGTTGCAGAAGAATGCGGCATTCGGATGGCTCTTCATCCCGATGATCCGCCTTGGTCGGTGTTCGGATTACCGCGGATTGCAACCAATAAGGAGAATTTGGATCGAATCGTCCACATGGTCAACAGTCCAGCGAATGGGTTGACATTATGCTCCGGGTCGCTTGGAGCCAATCCGGCCAACGATGTTCCAGACATCTTCCGCTACTTTTTAAAGCTGGAACGGGTGCCATTTGCCCATGTACGGAACGTCGAAATTCACGCGAATGGCGATTTTGAGGAAACCTCTCATCGCAGTTGCGATGGTTCGTTGAATATATGCGAGATTATGAAGACATTGCATGAAGCGAATTTTCAAGGATACATCCGACCGGATCATGGCCGGATGATTTGGGGGGAACGAGCGCGCCCTGGTTACGGATTATACGATCGGGCGCTTGGCATTATGTACTTGCTGGGCATTTGGGATAGTTTGGAGAATGAAAAAAAGAAGCAAGAAGGTGAGAAGGCATGCTCCCGATCCATCCAAGTTTAAAAGGCAAGGTAGCGGTTGTAACGGGCGGAGGTGGAGTGTTGTGCAGCTGCATGGCGAAAGAGCTTGCACGCCAAGGAATGAAAGTGGCGATTTTAAATCGAACGCCCGAGAAAGCTGAAATAGTAAAGAACGAGATCGAAGAGCAAGGCGGCCAAGCGCTGGCTATTCAGTGCGATGTGTTGGATGTCGAACGCGTCGAACAGGCAGCAGAAATGGTAGCGGAAGTTTACGGGCCGTGCGATGTCCTGATTAATGGGGCAGGCGGAAACCATCCGCAGGGCATTACGACAAAGGAAATACTCGAGTTGCAGGATCTAGAGAATCAAGACATTACAACGTTTTTCGATTTGACGACAGAAGGGTTTTCCTATGTTTTTGATTTAAATATTCTTGGGACGATCATCCCGACGCAGCATTTTCTTAAACAGATGGTGGGCAGAGGAGGAACGATCATTAATATTTCCTCGATGAGCGCCCCTAGACCAATGACGAAAGTGCCGGCATACAGCGCAGCAAAAGCGGGGATTGAAAACTTTACAAAATGGCTCGCTGTGCATGTTGCCGAGGTTGGAGTTCGGGTTAACGCCATTGCGCCGGGCTTCTTTTTGACAAAACAAAATGAGCATCTTCTGAAACGTCCGGACGGATCATACACAGAGCGGACAGAGAAAATTTTATCCCATACTCCGATGCGACGGTTGGGCAAGCCGGAAGACTTGTTAGGGACGTTGCTTTGGCTAGTAGACAGCCAGATGAGCGGATTTGTTACAGGGGTGACTGTTCCAGTCGATGGAGGCTTTTTAGCTTATGCGGGGGTGTAAGTTTTTCAAGACATAAAACGATGGCTAATGAAAGAAGGGGAGGGAATAAAATCTTTCCTTCTTTTTTTCTCTCTATAATGATATACTAACCTTAGTAGAGAGTAAAAACAAAGGTGGAGAAATGATGCGTTCCGGTCTGTTGGACAGTAAATTGTACCGCGTCTGTGAATGGATCACAAGATTAGCGTATATTAATATCATCTGGGTTGGTTTTACAATTATAGGGTTAGGTATTTTGGGCGTTGCTCCGTCAACTGTAGCGCTGTTTACGATTGTGCGGAAGTGGCTTTTATTCCGTGATGAAGGCGTTCCTGTATTCAAAACGTTCGCCCGCACATATAAACAAGAATTCTGGCGGGCGAACGGAATAGGGTTTTTGTTTATGGCCATAGCATATATTTTATATATTGACGTGTTATATATTGACCATGTGCCTGCACCTTGGCAGCTGCCGTTTTCCGTAGTGTTGTTTGTCATCATGATTTTTTATGGGGTAACATTGTTATATGTATTTCCGATTTATGTGCATTATGAACTTCGCTTTTGGCAATATGTGAAGTATGCCTTTGTAATTGGTATAGCTAATCCGTTTATGACTCTCGCGATGATCGTGAGCATCGGCATACTACTAGTTGTCCTTCTTTATGTTCCAGGTTTGATCCCATTTTTTAGCGTCAGTCTTTTTGCCATGATTGTAATGGGCAGTGCGCTTCGTGTGTTCCGTAAAGTGGAAGAGAGGCAGACGGCCTGGCAGCACGGAAGATAAATCTAAAGGGCTGCCACAAAGGAAATCACTCCTTTGCGGCAGCCTGCTTAACATTGGGGGAATTGCTATTTATGATCAATAATGGCCCAATAGGCGGGTTTTACATGGTAATTTAAGTCAAATACAAACGGTGCGTCCTTCCCTGCTCCTTTTTCCACTCTTGTGTACGGAGCATTTGGGTCGACAACAACATTTCCGTTAACGTCATAATAAACATCCGCTCGGCTGTCAAGCCACGTATGGTTATCAGCGATACCCCAGAAGGTGACGTTGCTGATTTTGTCGCCGAGTTTTTCATACAGTTTAAATAAACGATCGTAACGGGCTGCTTGGTCCAAAAACTTTTGCTTTGGAATGGCGTCATACGTCGGGTAGGCTCGCGGCGGCCAGCCGTACATGCTTACATCGAGTTCGGTAATTTGGTTATCTAACCCAAGATCGGCGAACATGTTGATCGTTTTTTCGATTTCCGCTTCAGAGGGCCAACCGATTTGAATGTGAGACTGGTGTCCGATGCCATCGATCGGAACCCCTTCTGCTTTCAGCTGTTTGACCAAGCTGTAAAGGGCGGTTCGCTTTGGTTCGACTTCTGTATTGTAATCATTAATGTAAAGTTTAATGTTGTTGCCGCCATATTTTCTTGCTGTTTGGAATGCCACTTTAATATAATCGACGCCCGCAATTTGGTACCATGGAGAGTTGCGCAGCTTTCCGTCGTCCCCAACTACTTCATTTACAACGTCCCAATACTCAATGTCGTTTTTATACCGCTCGACGATCGTTTTAATATGAGTCTCGAGCCGTTTTAATAGCAGCTGCTTATTTTGCCCGCGTTTCACAGGGTCTGTTTCATTAACCATTGGTCTGCCTTCTTTGTCGAGAAAGAACCATTCTGGCACTTGGCTATGCCAAACGAGTGTATGGAAGCGAATATCCATGCCATTCTTTTTGGCGAATTGGACGATCTTGTCGGCTTGTTCAAAGTTAAATTTCCCTTCCTCCGGCTGAATGTTGATCGGTTTCATAACATTTTCAGCAACAATGCTATTGAAGTGGCGTTTTAGCATTTGGGCGTCTTTTTGGTTCAGCAGCTGATATGGTTCAACAGCCGCACCAATTGTGAATGAGTTTTTGTAGCGTTGATCCAGTTGTGGGGCATGCAATGCACTGATGCTGGGTTTGTTTGCATAAGAATCGGCACTCTCAGCAGATGTGGCGGTCATTCCGATAGGAAGCAATAGCGATAGAGCCAATCCAACAGTTACTGGTTTACGCATGACATTCCACATACCCATCGTTCCTCCTTCCTTCATATCGCAATATAGGGATGAAAGGGTTTTTCATTTCGAGGAAAGGTGTTGCATTTCCCTAATTTCATTTTATCACGACCAACTTTGTTTGTAAAACAAATATACTAACTATTATGTATATTATAATTATTAATTCGATTATGGATATGTTGCCGATGCGAGCTGTTCGCTCTGGAACAATCAATAATTCGGTGCGCGAGAACTCCAATGAACAGGGATATAACATCTCTCCCTTTGCTTAATGATTTAACGGGCGCTATCATCAGCAATGGGAGAAGGAGATATTTCACTGAATTGGAGGATAGTATGTGAATACCACTATTGAGAATTTAAAAAATTCTGTATATAATTAGTTTGAATAGTAAACATACTGATTGCAACCATTTCATCCTTATTGTTTCTGAATAGAAGAAGTTTTAGGTAGAAAGCAACATGCTGAAGGGACAAGAGCAGGGGGTGAACTCAAAATGGCTGGACATGCTTGTTTTGTGCGCACACTTCGATGAGTCATTTTCATGCCAAGGTGGCGGGCAAGGCTCGTTTATGAAAATTTTTTGTGAACAAACAATAGAGTTTTATGGTAGCCAGCGTATTAATTGAAAGGAGACAGAATAATGGTAGTCACCGTTCAGGAAGTACTAGAACGATTAACAGTGTCGATAGGGAAAATCTCGAATACTGTGGATGCCCTTAAGTACGGTGATCCTAATATGAAAGTAAAAGGGATGGCAATTAGTTTCATGCCTACATATCGCGTGATTCGGCAAGCTATTTCAGCGGGCGCCAACTTCCTTATCACTCATGAAGGGTTGTTTTACAGTCATACTGACCATACTGAAATGATGAAAAAGGATCCGGTGTATCAAGAAAAGATTCGCTTGATTCGCGAGTCGGGCATCGCCATTTACCGATTTCATGATGGTTGGCATCGATATCAACCGGACGGAATTATGGTAGGCCTAATCCGCGCTTTGGGCTGGGAAACGCATATCTCCAAATATTTGCCCACTGCGGCAATTATAGTGATTCCTCGCATGACTGCAAAGGAAATAGCTAAATATGCAAAAGAAAAGTTGCATGCCCCATTTGTGCGGATTACAGGAGATTTATCTGCCCCATGTACTCGTATTGGGCTATTAGTGGGGCATCGAGGCGGCGGATCGCTGTCGATTCCATTGTTTGAACAGGAGCACCTTGATGCGATTATTTACGGAGAGGGACCTGAATGGGAGACACCAGAATACGTTCGCGATGCTGTGCATCAAGGAAGGCGAAAAGCACTGATTGTACTGGGGCACGCAGAAAGCGAAGAACCGGGCATGAGGTACTTGGCTGAGTGGTTGGGATTGCAATTTCCTGATGTCCCCGTCCATTTTATTCAAGAAACTCCGCTCTTTCAAGTGGTTTGATAGAAAACTTCAAGGGAGGCAATGTGAAATGAAAATCGGTCGAGGGGAAAAGTTGTTGTTTATTGGCGATTCAATTACTGACTGCGGTCGTGCTCAGCCGGAGGGGGAAGGCTTGTTTGGCGCGCTGGGAACCGGGTATGTAGCGTATATCGATGGTCTCCTGCAGGCGGTTTATCCAGAGTTGGGGATTAGGGTTGTCAATAAGGGAATCAGTGGCAATACGGTGCGGGATTTGAAAGCAAGATGGAAAGAAGATGTCATCGCACAAAAACCGGACTGGGTATCGATTATGATCGGCATTAACGATGTTTGGCGGCAGTATGATTTGCCATTGATGAAAGAAAAACATGTATACTTGGATGAATACGAAACAACACTCCGCAGTCTTGTCCTCGAGACAAAACCGCTTGTAAAAGGCATGATTTTGATGACGCCGTTTTATATTGAGGGAAATGAACATGATCCGATGCGCCGCACGATGGATCAATACGGCCGTGTTGTCAAGCAAATTGCAGAGGAAACAGACAGCCTCCTTGTCGATACCCAAGCAGCTTTTAATGCGGTATTAAAAACGATTTATCCGGCCGCTCTTGCTTGGGATCGTGTTCATCCATCTGTTGCGGGGCATATGATTTTGGCTAGGGCGTTTTTGAAGGCGATCGGTTTTGATTGGAACAAGCCCAATGAATGAGGGGATAGGCAATTGAGCCAATCGGCCCTTACTGGCTGAATCTTTTCTTTCCTCTTCTCCTTAGGGTGTACCTTTTCATCTTCTCAAGGAAATGAAAGATAATTTCTGAAATTTAAACATTATTAGTTGTAATATTCAAAAAATAATGATAAAATAAGGGTAGATAGTTTATGATATAAACAAACTATCTAAGTGTTACTGGAGATTGGTAAGAGCTAATATTCGACAGTAAGGAGAAAAAGTGTCTACTGTTTCCTCGTATGCGGATGGGTTAAAAATATAGGCTTACGAGGAATTACTACCAACGTCATAGACAATTCTTATACTAGGCATCTAATTATGTAGTATTTTGTAAGCGGTTTATCTGAGGGTATTTGGTTTATCAACAAGGGTATAAAGCAGTAATATCATTCGGGAGTGAGGAAGATGTGCAGAAGATATTATTGCTTAAAAACCTGAACCGATTGTCGGTTTTAACTAAAATTAACGGTATTTGATGGCAATATAGCACCCATTTTGCCGAGGGCATATACACAGATTAGGTGCGAGAAGTCCATATGGGTGCGGATATGGGAGTTAGTTAATGAAAAAATAATAGATCAATAGAGGAAAGGATGGGATAAATTATGGAAATGCTTAAAGTCACTAAAAATAAGATTACTGATCAAAAGGGAAACCCTGTTCAGTTGAGGGGCACTTGCATTGGCGGCTGGATGAATATGGAGGATTTTATTAATGGCTATACGGGTTCAGAGCACGCGCTGCGTCATACGGTAGCTGAAGTGATTGGGAAAGGGAAAGCTGAGTTTTTGTTTGAGAGAATGCAACATTATTTCTTCGGGGAAGATGACATTCGGTTTATTAAAAGTTGGGGGGCCAATGTCATTCGTTTGCCGCTAAACTATCGGCATTTTGAGGATGATGAGCACCCGTTCACTTACAAGGAAAGTGGATTTGAGCGTTTGGATCATATTATTAATCTTTGTGAGAAGTATGAATTATATGTTATTTTAGATCTCCATGCGGTTCAAGGATATCAAAATACCCATTGGCATTCCGATAATGATATCCGTCATAGTTTGTTTTGGCATGACCGGACGTACCAAGATCGGTTTGTCGCCTTATGGGAGGAGTTCGCGCGCCGTTATCGGGGAAGAGCAGTTGTTGCTGGCTACAATTTGATGAATGAACCGTGTGTGAATACCCCACATGGGGATTACCCACATACGTTTTTCAATAATTACAAACCAGATTGGAATAGAATCAACTGTATTTATCGGCGGACAGTTGAAGCCATACGCGCCATCGACCCAGACCATATTATTTTCCTTGAGGGAGATCGATATTCTAGATTGTTCGACGGGTTGGAAGCGCCGTTTGCGGACAATCTTGTTTATAGCAGCCATAACTATACAGCGGCAGGATTTGGACCAGGGCCGTATCCAGGAGTGGCAGATGCAAAAAATGCCCGTGTGGATGGAGGGAAATATTGGGATAAAGAAGTACAAAGAAAGGAGTTTCAAAATCACCAAGGCACAAAGTTTGCCCAAAAATATCATGTTCCGCTTTGGGTAGGGGAGTTTGGTTCCGTGTATAATGGACCGGCTCATGAAATTCCTGACCGTTTACGGGCCATGGACGATCAAATTAGTATTTTCGAAGAGTTTGGTGCGCACTGGACAACATGGACGTATAAAGATGTTGGAGTAATGGGGCTCGTCACTCTTGATCCGGAATCAGAATACATGCAGCGGATCGCTCCGATCATTAAGCTAAAACATGCACTAAACACAGATGATTGGATGGTCTGGCTTCCGGGGTTTCGGGCAAGAAAGATGGTTGAAGAATTGGCGTCCCATCTCGAAGAAGTGATTGGGGATCCTGGGATTGTTCACAGTCATAATGTCGCTTGCCTCTCGCAAGCTATTTTAACAGTCTATACAGGGGCATTGATCCAGCCAACGTATGCAAAACTTTTTAAAGATTTATCAGAGGAAAAAATTGATGACATTATGCAGTCGTTTGCGTTTAAAAATTGCAAAATCAACCAAGGTTTGTTGGAGGTGCTGACGAAATACGCTAGTCAGTCCGTTTCCAATTCGTGAGTAACAAAATAATATAGAAAGAAAATAGCATTGGTTTAGTTTGTATTGTTCGTTTATCAAAGGATCTGATAGGGGGTGATGGTTCAAAAGACAATCTCTAGAGGACTGGTGATTTAGTGAAAAATCGGCCTAAAACGTATTTTTTCAAGTTGGGAAACCTTTTAAAATCAGCTCTTTCCCTGCGACAGAAAACACCAATTGAGCCGGAAATCAAGGTTTTTCACCAGCCTTCTAGGTTAACCTCGATAAAGAAACCTTTAATAGAAAAATAATAGCGAAAGGGGACGAGGGGAAATGTTTAAGTTTTTAAAAAGGGGTAAACTGTTTGCTTCAATTTTACTGGTTATTCTTTTGGCAGCCTGCCAACCAAAAGCTCCTTCAACAAATACAAGTAGTTCGGGTAAACCGAACTCTGGAGAAAAAACATTAACCGTTTGGCATATTGAGACAGGCGAGTCAGAGGTAGCTCTTAAGAATGCCGCGAAGAGGTTTGAGGAGAAACACCCGGGTGTAACTGTGAAGTTGGTAAGATATGAAAACGACCCGTACAAAACAAAATTAAGTGTTGCCATGGGCGGCGGAAATCCTCCTGATGTTTTTCATTCTTGGGGAGGGGGATGGCTAAAAAACTTTGTTGATGCTGGCCAGGTAATGGATATTACAAATAAAATTGACAAAGACAATTATTTGGAAGCAGCAATTTCTCCTGCTACTTATGATGGTAAGATTTATGGTGTACCAGTTGGGATGGATATTGTACCTGTTTGGTATAATAGGGAAATTTTTGAAAAGTACAACCTTAAGGAACCCAAAACATATGATGAATTTTTAGAAATTATAAAGACACTAAAATCAAAGGGAATTATTCCTTTAGCATTAGCCAATAAAACCAAATGGCCTGGTTCTTTTTATATGATGTATTTGGCAGAAAGAATTGGTGGTAAGGATTTGTTTAATGAAGCTTTTGGACGCACCGGTAGGGGATTTGATGATGAAGCATATGTCCAAGCAGCAAGAAAAATTCAAGAGTTAGTGAAAATGGGGGCGTTTCCAGAGGGAGTAAATGGCTTAAATTATGATACAGGTCAATCGAGACAGTTGCTGTATACAG
Source organism: Geobacillus thermopakistaniensis (assembly GCF_000498995.1). Taxonomy (NCBI): domain Bacteria; kingdom Bacillati; phylum Bacillota; class Bacilli; order Caryophanales; family Anoxybacillaceae; genus Geobacillus; species Geobacillus thermopakistaniensis. Next base: position 3,761 of record NZ_AYSF01000033.1, on the reverse strand, counting down.
GAAAAGCCGCAATGACTATTGATGGGAGCTGGTTCTTAGGTACAATCAGAAAAGAAATGCCAGAGTTTGAGGAAAAACTAGGATTTTTTATGTTCCCAATAATTGAAGGTGGAAAAGGTACTAATAAAGATATTGTAGGTGGGGTTAGTCCAGTTTACTCAGTTTCGGAAAAAAGTCCAAATAAGGACCTAGCGGTTGAGCTTATAAAAGAGTTTGCAAGCAAGGAAACGGCGCAAGAAATGGCAAATAAAGCTGGGGTTATCTCGGCCGTAAAAGGCGTTAAATATGAGGATGGTTATATTAAAAAAATCAATAGTGTTTTAGAAAACGCAGAATTTATGCAAACCTATTATGATCAAACTCTCCCAACTGAAGTTGCAACTGAACATTTGGATACAACTCAAGCACTTTTCGGATTATCAATAACTCCTGAGGAAGCAGTAAAAAGAGTGGAGCAAAAGGCTAAAGAAGTCATAGAAAAAAAATAAAGCAATAACAATTACAATACGATTATTTAATGGGATGTCATATAGGATTCCTGATCCTGTGGGTACCTAATTCAACGCCAAATAAAAAACAGACGGAAGGTATTGTAAGGATCAGGGCCATATGGCATCCTTGTATAAAAGAGGAAGGGGGAGGAGAAATTGTGAAAATGACTGTTAAGCAGTTGTCGACTGCCTCTATTCCTATGACAGCAGTTGGCAAGAAAAAAGTAACTTCTAAAATTAAACAAGGCCTAGTAATCGGAAGTTTTTTAGCTCCTGCATTGCTCGTGTATGGTATTTTTGTTTTATATTCCATTGTGATGACGTTTTACTATAGCCTCTTCGATTGGTCAGGGATTGATAATACTTTTAAATTTATCGGTTTACAGAACTACATAAAGCTTTTACATGATGAGTTGTTTTGGGCTTCCCTAAAAAACAATTCATTGCTGGTTTTTTCCTCTTTATTAACCCAATTGCCTCTTGGTCTAATAATGGCTTTATTGCTATTTAGCCCAATAAAGGGGATGCGTTTTTTTAGGTCGGTTTACTTTATGCCATTCTTAATGTCTACGGTGGCTATAGGCATCTTATTTACATTTATGTATGACGGGAACTTTGGAATAGTAAATCATATTTTAGGATTGCTCGGTTTGGACTCATTACAAAGGGCATGGCTCGGGAACGAAGATACCGCCATTTGGGCAGTTATTGCTACTATTTGTTGGCAGTATGCTCCATTCTATATGGTTTTATTTAGGGCGGCGATTGTAGGGATTCCGGAAGAACTTTATGAGGCTGCCATGATTGATGGAGCGAACTCAAGGCAACGCTTTTTCAAGATAACACTACCATTGTTAATGCCAACAATTGTTACCTCAAGTATTTTATCGATCATTGGTTCGTTGAAGTATTTTGATTTAATTTATGTAATGACCGGCGGGGGACCTAATAATTCCACAGAACTGATGGCGACGTACATGTATGAGGAAACATTTACAAACTTCAATATGGGCTACGGAAGTAGCATATCTTTTTCTATGTTTTTGATTGCATTCATAATCACTGTTATTATTGTCTTCTCTGAACAAAAAAGAAAAGGAGGAAGCTAAATGGCTTTTATAAAGAAAATAAGCAGTATGCCCCTTTATCTATTGGCCATTATCTTGCTGATATTTACCGGCCTACCGTATTTCCTTATGGTAAGTTCATCTTTTAAAAGCCAGCTTGAATTTATGACCTCACCTTGGTCTTTTCCTAAAGATTTTACCTTAGACAATTATTCCGCAGTACTTTCATCGAGCTTTCTCCGTTACTTTGGCAATAGCCTAATAGTTTCAACAGTTTCTGTGGTTATAGTAATTGTTATATCCGCAATGGCCAGCTACCCATTGGCAAGAATGAAATTTAGATTAAACAGACCTGTTTTCATCCTTTTCCTGATCGGGATGATGATCCCGATTCATACCACACTAATTCCAATTTATTTGTTAACGATTAACATTGGATTGTATGATACGATTTGGGGATTAATCGGTCCATATGTTGCATTTTCAATACCTGTATCGGTTGTAATATTCACCCAGTTCCTACAAGAAATCCCTGTTGAATTAGAAGAATCAGCTAAGATTGATGGCTGCGGGCCATTTAGGTTGTTTTGGAAAATTCTGTTTCCGCTTTTAAAACCGGCTGTAGCAACGGTGGCCATTTATAACTTTATTCATATTTGGAATGAGTTTATTTTTGCGCTAGTTTTAACAAACTCAAAGGAAAATTCTACCTTACCGTTAGGACTAAGGGAGTTTTATGGCGAGTTTTCTGTCAATGTGCCAGGAATAATGGCAGCGCTCACATTGGGAAGTCTGCCTCTATTATTAGTATATTTTGTGGCTCAAGAAAAAATTGTGAAGGGGATCGCAGCAGGGTCTGTGAAGGGTTAAGAAGGTTAGGGAAAAAAGATTTATTAATAACAAAACAATAAAATGTTATGGGGAGGAAAAACATGAAAGTGAACAAACAATATCGCCTGTCTTACACATCAAGAGCACAAGAAATTGTAAATCAAATGACATTGGAGGAAAAAGTGTATTTAATGAGCGGTAAGGTATCAATGGAGCAAATGGTGGATGACTTTTCCAACGGGAAACACTATAATTGGATGCCGTATCCGGCTGGTGGCAACGAACGACTTGGTGTTCCTGAAATGAAGTTTGTTGATGGGCCGCGTGGGGTTGTTTCAGGGAACAGCACATGTTTTCCCGTAACGGTGGCAAGAGGTGCGACTTTTGATAAAGACCTCGAGCGGCGGATTGGCCAGGCGATTGGAAAGGAAATCAGGGCGCATGGTGGTAACTTGTTTGGGGGAGTTTGCATTAACCTCCCTCGAAATCCAGGCTGGGGACGAAGTCAGGAAGTGTATGGGGAAGATTCTTTCCTTTTGGGAGCGATGGGGTCGGCATTAGTTGAGGGAGTTCAAGGAGAAAATGTCATTGCCTGCATCAAGCATTATGCTTTTAACAGTATGGAAAATGCAAGATTTAAAGTGAATGTTAAAGCAGATAAACGGACAGAACGCGAAGTGTATCTAGCCCACTTCAAGGACTGTGTTGACGCAGGAGCTGCCTGTGTCATGAGTGCTTATAACTTGTATCAAGGTGTGCATTGTGGACATAGTGATTATCTCTTAAACCAAGTTCTAAAAAATGAGTGGGATTTTGATGGGTTTGTGATTAGTGATTTTATTTGGGGAGTGAAAGATACAGTTGAAGCTGCAAATGGTGGAATGGATATTGAAATGTGTCAGGCGTGTTGATTATCCAATAAAATCCAAAGGGTATAGAAAAAAGAGCACCTTTCCTGTAGAATGTGAGTAGCGACACAAACAAACCCAGGAGGTGCTCTCTATGAACAAGCATACCACACTCCCGAATTTGATGCAAAAACTTGTTTCGNTTCCTGCTGGCCGCCATGCATCAATGGAAAAGCTTTCGCCACGGAGCCGATGTGGGGCCTCTGTATGGATTGCCGCGATTCCATTATTCCACAGTATCCAAGAAAGCGAAAGAAGTTCCCTATGACATCATGAAACGCTTGTTAGCGTTGATCATTTCCAAGTGCAACCGCCAAACCCGCCGTTCGCTTCGGTTTCCCAAACCGCTTCGGGTGGTGGATTCGACGACCGTCACGGTCGGGAAAAACCGCCTGCCATGGGCGCCGTATCACGGCGAACGCGCCGGAGTGAAGCTGCACGTCGCGTATTCGCCGGAATCCTCG
>NZ_AYSF01000032.1:96879-97426 GCF_000498995.1 Geobacillus thermopakistaniensis | reverse complement strand
GTGATCCACGACGCCGCGTCGCCGTTGAGGACCAACAGGTCTCGGCACGGATCATAGGCATATTCCTTCATCAGCCACTCCTCAAACCGTTCCCACACGTCCCCCGCCCCTTCATGGAGGCAGCAGCGCCGGTTCACGAGCTCGAGCTGCGAACCGCTTCGTCTCCATCCCTCATGAACCGCCAGGATTTTCTCTTCTTTCGCCCGTTTCCCTTTCCCCTGGCGGGAAACAGAGTCCTTCCGCCTCCACAAACAGCACCCGGCCGTGCCGTTTGGAAACAGGGTGGTGCAGCGAGACAGGGGCCTCCAGCACCAGTTGGCGAATCGCCTCGTGGCTCATGACCGCATACCCCACGATCGACTCCAGCATGCGAGCCGCTTTGCGGTAGGAAGAGCACTCTACGGCCAACTCGACCGCCGTTTCCTCGAGGCAAGGGCTGATCGATTGCGCTCCATCAGAGCCCAGTTCGGCATCCAGCAAGAAGGTATACGCCCCCGCCTGCCGATCATAGTAGTAGTTCCGTCGAAACGTCACTTCTCCAAACAGC
>NZ_AYSF01000032.1:0-96848 GCF_000498995.1 Geobacillus thermopakistaniensis | reverse complement strand
ATCTCCTCCAAAAGGGCCGCCAACAAGACAGCGAACACCTTTTGAAGAGTTCTGACGAATTGTTCCTCCAGCTCTTTTAATAAAGGCCATTCTGTGGTAAGATGTTTCATGGACTCTCTCCCTCCTGTTTTCGGTTGATGTTGACAATCACCATCATAGCAGGGAGAGAGTCCTTTTTGCATGACATTTGCTTTTTTCTACCGCGCTTCGCTTGGTGGCCCCGACGAGCGTCGCGAACAAAAGTTCGCAACCCTCGTCGGGGAATCATTCCTGAATGTCACCCACAAATATTTTACTCACACCAAGAGATCGCCGACATCGGGTATGGCGCTTCCAAAAAACAATGGTACTACGGGTTGATGCTACACCTTCAAGTAACCGATCAAGAGCTGCCGATGGGGTATGTGGTGACGGAAGCATCTTGCCACGATCGAACCGCAGCCGAAAGCGTTATGACCCAAATTCCTCACCCCTATAACTTCGGGGACAAAGGATTCATCAGCCGTGACTTGCAAAAAAGGCTGTACGAAGAATACCAAATGGCGCTTTGGACTCCGTCTCGAAAAAACCAGAAACATCGAGCGTCTGAGACATGGGAGCAGTGGATCCAACAAAAACGCAAAGTGATCGAGACGGTGTTCTCGGTTCTAGTTGGCCACTATCGCATCCCTGAGATCCGAGCCAATTCGATCATTGGATTTGAAGTGGCGTTAGACGGTATATTGTTAGCCTATTCCCTGGTTACACTTGGGCTAGTTGAGCGCTAAAGCTCAACTAGCACCACGGGTCATGTTTCATAAAAGAATCGCCCTTCTTTCGGCGATAGTGGTTAAGGTGACTCTATTCTACCAGAAAAAGGGCGATTCTTCTATTTTGGCGCAAAAAAAGTGGTGCTGATCCCAAAACGCATTCGCGTTTTGGGTCAGCACCAAAATTTGACGATTTCCTTTCCACATCCCTGTGTATAAACAACGTGTATCGTTAAAATCATTTTTTATCGCTAAACTTGATGGGTATGGTTATCATTCCCCTTCCCCCTGCTTCATCTGGTTATACACCTCATCATACTGCTTCGCCAAGTCAAAATCGAGCTTCGTCAGCCCTTTCGCCCGCCATGAGGACAGTTTCACTGTAATGAGCTTGTAGTCGATCGAAATGAACGGGTGGTGGTTTGTGTTTTCCGAAATCGCGGCGATTCGCCGAACGAACTCGATTCCTTGCAAGTAGTCTTGAAAACGGTATTTTTTCACAATCCACCGCTCATCGACCAGCTTCCAGCCGTCCGCTTTTTCAAGCAGTGCTTGCACTTCCTCTTCCGTTAACCGCACCGTTATCCCTCACCCTCTATATTTTGAAATATGCCAGCCAGCGAAACCGTCAAATCAGCGAACAAAAACGAGACGAGCACATCGCCTTCGCCAAAGACGCTCCGCTTCTCATACCCTTTTTCGCCGCGGCCGTACACTTCCACCGTTCGATGCAGCGGATCCACGATCCAATATTCCTTGACGCCAAACTGTTCGTACAACATATACTTTTCGTTTCGATCTTTCAACGCTGTACTTGGCGAAAGCACTTCCACTACCAAGTCAGGCGGACCATCGCAGCCTCGGCTGCCAATTTGGCTTTGATCGCAAATGACGGAGATATCTGGTTGCACGACATGCTTCGCCTGTTCATAGTCCGCCTGCTCATCAAGGCGTACATCAAATGGCGCCATGACAACCGTGCATCCTTTTTCACGAAAAAATGCCCGCAAAGCGACATACAATTCACCGACGATAGACTGGCGGACAAATGAAGGGGCCGGTGCCATGTTGTAGGGCACGCCGTTGATCAGCTCCCACCGTCCGTCCCACTTGACATAATCTTGATACGTATACCGTTCCTTTTGCCGCTCGGTCGGCTTCACGTCCATTCCCCCACCCGCTTGCTTTGCCCCTATTATACCATCGGACATCCGCGGCCGTCATACAACTCAAGAGCTTGCTCCTCAAAAAAGAGCCATCCGGTCGAGATGGCTTTTTTCGCAAAATACTCGTTTTAAGGCCGCAAGCTCGCCAATTGCTCGGCAAGTCGCAAATAAAAGGCGCGAATATCAAATGACGGATTCGGGTCAACGCCGATGATTTCCAAATGGTCGACATTGTACGTTCCCATGTCATTCCAAACCCCTTTTTTCAACGCCCCGTCATACGGTACGATCCGATCGCTTGATCCACGCTTTGGACCGTTCATGGAAACCGTATTGACAATACCATCGTTTTCAAGCCAGCGGTCGTCAATGCCGAGCGTCGGATTGCGGTACGAACCGAGAAACGGAGCGCATACGACCGCGCTGAATGCATTCATTCCGAGTTCGGGATAATAGTTGCCTGTGAGCGCTCCGCGATACGTCCGTTCTGTGGCAAAGCTCAAATAATACGTATTCGGGCTTGCTTGCACCCATTGATTCAACTTCTCAGCTCCGGAAACGGATAAATCGTAGCGGGCGGTATCTGTCGACGTCCAAACAGGGGAGCGCTTGAGCCGTTCAAAATAATGGTCGAACGATTCACCCGGCTGGCGGCGCAGTCCCCATTGGTCGAGCTTAAAATCGTATACTTGACTCGTGTACGGCACGTTGCTGGCGACAGCCGCCGCTTCCAACACCGCTTTTTGCAAGTCAAAAAAGCGATCGGTGAAATCAACCATGTTGACAAGCGTCGTCCCGTCATGAGGAGTGGCGATGGTCGTCACACTCAACACAAAATGATGTCCACCTTCAAACAACGGTGACAACGACACGTTGTGCGCCTTGGCGTACTCCCGCTCTTCTTGGCTTCCGTTCTCTAGGAGCGAGACAAGCATGCGGGCCGTCTGCCCCCCTTGGCTGTGGGCGATGATATGGATGCGGCCACCCCTTTTCAATTCCGGCAACAGGCCGGGATAAGTGCGGCCAAACCGCGCATGGCCGTGCTTTGCCGCATGGGCTGCCCCATAATCGACCGTCCCGCCGACAAGCTGAGCATACGCTTCACACGCCCGGTCCCAGTTGCTCGAGAGCGGTCCGACCGCCAGCGTATAAGTTCGATAACCGTTGTCGTTCAGCCATTGTTCGATATCGCCGCGCACGCCGCCCCAGTACTTGAACCCAAACATTTCTTCTCTTCCCCAGCCAGTAAAGCCATGGAGAAGTACAATCGGCGCATCGTTGGCGCGTGAAACTGCCGCTTCAGCTCGCCCTCCCGGGACCGATAGGCCGAATACAAGCCATAATCCGAGCAACACAAACATAACCCGACAGCATTTCATCACGCTCTCCTTCTCCTCCCCTCGAATCGACTGAACCCCTTTATTCCGAATTACCTGAATATTCTATACTAAATAATCAGGCTATTCAATCCCGGCAATTGTCGGGTTTTCTGATGAGGGAAAGAGAAAAATGCACTTTTGTGCCGTCATATTTCGTTTCTCGCCGACAGCGAGAGGGTGATGCACTATGTCATGGCAGCGTTCCATCACCGCCTCGTACGGACGGTTGGCTAATCCACAAACGGTCCGAACTTTTGCTCGTAATGGGCGAGCGCCAACAGCGGAAAAATGTAGCGGTAGCCATGGTAATGGATGTAAAAGGCGCCGGCCATCCCTTGTCCGACCGGGTACGAGGCGGTCCAATCCGGGTGATGAAGCATACGGACTAGGGCGCGAACGCCGGCTTTCATTTCCGGGGTCGGCCGCTCGGCGGCAGCGATCAGTGCATCGAGCGCCCAGGCGGTATGGACCGGCGTGCTGGCGCCAAGCGGCACATACGTCTTGGCTTCGTCGCTTTTGCACGATTCACCCCAGCCGCCGTCATCGTTTTGGATGCTCAACAACCAACGGACCGCTTTTTGCATCGCCGGGTGATCGATTGGAACGCCGACGGCTGAGAGCCCGGTCACCGCCGCCCATGTGCCGTACACATAGCAAATCCCCCAGCGCCCATACCACGAACCGTCGGCTTTCTGATGGTCAAGCAGCCAGTCGACGGCGCGGGCGATGGCGGAGTGGTCTTTCGTTAATCCAGCGAACGTTCCGAAATATTCGAGCGTCCGTCCGGTCAAATCGGCTGTTGACGGATCCATCAATAAAAACTCCGCCCCTTCGATCGGCAAATACCGCCAAAACCGTTTGCCTACGTTCTTTTCAAACGCCGCAAACCCGCCGTCATTGTTTTGCATCGAAAACAGCCATCGATTCGCCCGGTCCCACGCATGGCGAAACGCCGTCTCTTTGTCCGCCGCCCGACGGATGGCGCGCAGCGCGGCGGTCGTATCGTCGACATCCGGGTTCATCGTATTCACATCGGAAAATCCCCAGCCGCCCGGTACGCCGTACGGGTTGTGCACCGCCCAGTCGCCGTAGCGAATGTGCTGGCGCGACAACAAATAGCGGTTCGCTTTCTCAATCGTCCGGTCGGTCGGCGGCACGCCCGCTTCCTGCAGCGCATAGCTCGCCAACGCCGTATTCCAGACGGAAGCGGTTGTATATTGCATATGCGTATGCCCATCGATTTCGGTTCGCAGTGAGCGCAAACCGCGAACAGCTCGGACAATATGCGGGTCGTCTTTTGGATAACCAAGCGCGAGCAGCGCAAAAATGAACAAAAACGTCGAACTGAAGTAGCTGTACAACGTTCCGTCCGGCTCAATATGATCAAACATATAACGGACGGCGCGTCGTTTGGCGGCATCGTGCAGTTCAGCCGGAAAACCGATCAACGCTCGCTTGATGTATGACCATAGCGCCCGGTTTTCCGGCAGCCGCCAACCTCCACGGGAAGCGGCCAAATCACACAAGTCTGGGCTTTTCGCCGTTTTCCTACTGTACCGGCGCTCCGCGGCGACGAGAAGCGGAATCATGTTCGCCCTTCCATACACGGAAAGGTCATACATATTAAGCGGAAACGACGGGGGGAGAAGGAAAAAGGCAAGCGGCAGCGGAAACCGCCTAGGCCATGGGTACTGTCCAGTCAAAGCCAGCATCACTTTTGTAAATAGATGGACGTTCTCTAAACCGCCCATTTCCAAAATGCGCATTTTTGCCTTTTGCATGTGCGGATCGGTTTTTTTTCGGTAGCCGGAGTAAAGCAAGGCATAATACGCCTCGGTTGTCGCTGTCACATTGCCGTCACCTTCATCCGCAAACAGCTTCCACGCCCCGTTTGCCCCTTGCCGGCTCTCGATTCGCTTGACGAGCGCTTGAATCAACGGTTCATCATTTATTTCAAGCGTCCGTAATAAAATGATCATATAGGCGTCTGTCGAAATGCCTGTTTCAAACGGAAACCGCCACGATCCGTCGGCCGCTTGCGACCGTTTGAGCACGGCAATCAACGTGCTTCGTTCGTCGGCCACCATGCATCGCCTTCCTTTTTCACAAAATTCCGTTTCCTTCCATATTTATTCGTCTGGTGGGCGGTCGATGCACCAAAGGGGGTCACTATGCGTTGCCTGAGGCCGAAAGCGTCATCCCTTCCCCTTTCCCTTGTTGACGTCTATCGGGAATTAAAGAAAAAGCAAAAGAAAGGGTACACGATCGTATCTGAACGTGACTTAACCGCCAAAGAGCGGCAGCTCATCCGCCGCATCCGGGCGGTGACCGCGGAACACAACGAAAACAATGTGACCCGAACGGCGGCGTATCTCGATTTTTACTTGCGCCATCGCGAAATTCATTGGGCGTTTTTAGGGCATATGGTGTCGCGCAACGGCGGCTGGAACATGACCGACTTAAAAGGGGAGCTGCTCATGCGGCTGCTCTCGGAAGAAGAGCGGCAGTCATTTTTTGCTTTTTTGGAGCGCGGCAACTGGCTGATTTTCCAAGATATTTATCCGCAGTTTTTGCTGTATGAAGAAAGCCAAAAGCACGGCCGACCGCTCTTTTATTTATTGCCGTATGTTGGCGTTTCGACGTTTATGGAAACGATATGGAACCATTTTTGGCACCGCGGCGATCTGTACACGTTGGCCATCGCCCTCGTGATTAACGAACAAAGCTATTTGGAACGACGAGTCATTCAACATCCCGTATTTCAGCAAACCGTTTTTCAGACGCTCAAATTTCAACTACAAGAGCTGCTCCATTTCAATCACATCTTGTTCCCGCATGACGACGGCCAAGGCGGCACCGCTTTGATCGGTCAAACGCTTCATCAGTTTGAGTCGCTCCATGAACGCATTTTGCTTGGCAAACGGCTGTACTCGATTTTGTTTGACAATGAAGAAACGCTGGAAAATGCGGTGCGCTGGGCTGTCAGCCATCCGCATACCGGTTCGCGCAAAGATTATTGGCCGCACTTGTTTAACGATGTGTGCGAATCGTTTCCAAGGGAACCGTACCGCCGCCGCGTCCGCGACTGCCAAATCGTTCCCGGCGCCCCGCGCCTGTACAGCCCACAGCTTCGTCACGCGTGGAAAAACGTCGTCCATGAGGCGGCCGAACCTGGCGATTGGTTTACAGATCCGCACGTCGTCCGCTATCTTGTTAAACCGGAACAACGGATCAATGGGGAGATCGTTCATGCGTATTGTGAAACACTTGAAAAAATCGAACTGGCGATCATCGCCAAAAACGCCTTCTTCCACGCGCGCTAGGCGCCACGCCTATCTTGCCTCGGCGCTGCTTTCCTCTTGGGCCGGGACGTATTTGGATTTGTATTTCACCGGAAAAGGGGTGTACGTCTTTCCGAAGCGCCCGTTTCCATCCCTCTTTTCGATCGATATTTTCTTTACGATGGTGGTTCTTCCGCTATGCACCGTCTTGTTTCTTTGCCTGATGGAGCGGCTTGGCCGCCTCGGACGCATTGGCTTGATCATCGCATCGGCCGCATTGATGGCAACATTCGAAACGAAAGCAGAAGCGTACGGCTTGTTCGTTCACGCCGCTCTGTGGAGGCATTCGTATTCTTTTGCTGGGTATGGCGTATTTCTCGCCGTCATCTGGAGCTTTTATCGCCGGTTTCAACGGATTGACTAGCATCGATGCGCATAAACAAGCGGCTGACAAGCCACGATAACAACGAAACGAACTGTTGGCGAAAATAGGACGAACTGTTGTTGAGTAGGAGGAACCTGTTTGAAAAGAAAACAAGCCGCTTTCTTGTGCTCCGTCATCATTGCCATCGGCGCCGTTCTAATGGCTAGGACAGCGACGAACGGAGATGCAGCCAAAGCAAGACGGGGGACGACCATTGTCATCTATTTGGCCGGCGACTCGACGGTCGCCGCCGCTCCCCGCTCCCGCGCACCGCGAGCCGGATGGGGGGAAATGCTTGACGGCTGGTTTGACGATCACGTAGTGGTCAAAAATATGGCCGCTTCTGGCCGAAGCGCGAAAAGTTTTATTGAGGAAGGGCGGCTCGAGCGCATTTTGCGGGAGCTCAAAAAAGGCGATTATTTGTTCATTCAGTTTGGCCATAACGATGAAAAGGCGAACGATCCGGCGCGTTACACCGAACCGTTCACCTCTTACCAAGCGTACTTACAACAATATATTGACAGCGCCCGGGCCAAAGGGGCGATTCCCGTCCTCATCACCCCGGTCGAACGGCGGCGGTTTTCTGCCGACGGACGGGCGCTCGATTCCCACGGACGCTATCCTGCCGCCATGAAAGCGCTCGGAAAACACGAACGTGTTCCAGTGATCGATTTGACAACGAAAAGCAAACAACGGTTTGAACAGCTTGGACCGGAACGGACGAAGCGGTGGTTTTTATGGCTTGAGCCGGGCGAACACCCCAATTATCCGAAAGGCATCAAAGACAACACCCATTTTCATCAGCGCGGGGCGAAAGAAATCGCCCGTTTGGTCGTCGAAGGCATCGTCGAACTGAATCTCCCTCTTCGCCGCCACCTCATCCGTTCGCCATACGAGACCGTTCAGCCAGGCGGTCACTAGACCGCCTCAGCGGCGAAACACCGTGACACCGGCAGCGCCTCGCCTGCTTTTTCCCGCCCCCGTCCCACCTAGGGCGGGTGTGTGCTCCCTTTTTACTCCCGCTAGGCGCTGTCCGACAGCCGGCATACCGCCTGCCTCTCTACCGGGCGCTTCCGACGTATGGCGCTCTGCCGCTCGTTGGTGAATGGTACGTTTTGTTCAACAAGCGGTGGTATATGGACGCGAGCACTTGTTGAAACAGCATGCCGAGAACGACCGGCACGCTGACTGCCGGCGGAAAATACGTCATCGCGAGCACCGCGCCGGCGCTGATGTTGCGCATCCCGCCGGTAAACGTCAACGCGATGATGTCCGCCGGGGCAAATCTGAGCCAACGGGCGGCCATCCAAGAAAGAAAATAGCCGGAGCTTGCGATCACCAAGACGAGCAACGCCATGAAAAACAGCCGGGCGTCAACACGGCCAAAATACGGGGCGACGACCGCGCTGTTGATCATGACGACAAGCGCCAGCGCCAGCTTGGAAAACGGCGACAATACCATGGCAAGCCGTTCATTCACCTGATTGGACAGCCGTTCGCTCACGAACATGCCGCCTAGCGACGGCAAAATGATCATAAAAAACAAACCAAGCATCATCTGGCCCACGTCGAGCTCGACGTGGGCCAGATGATGCTTGGTTTGTTTTTTATGATCATTTTGCCGTCGCTAGGCGGCATGTTCGTGAGCGAACGGCTGTCCAATCAGGTGAATGAACGGCTTGCCATGGTATTGTCNAGCGCCAGCTTGGAAAACGGCGACAATACCATGGCAAGCCGTTCATTCACCTGATTGGACAGCCGTTCGCTCACGAACATGCCGCCTAGCGACGGCAAAATGATCATAAAAAACAAACCAAGCATCATCTGGCCCACGTCGAGCTCGACCGCGCTTCCGGCCAATACAAGCAACGTCAGCGGCACAACGACCGGCGACAAAAACGTATCAATCAAAATGACGGACAGCGCCAACGCCAAGTTTCCCCGTCCGATCGACACCCAAATAAAGCTCGTCACCCCGGTCGGAATGACGGCCGCCAACACAAACCCGATCACCGTCAACCGGTCGCTGCCAAAAAACAGATGGCCAAGCCCAAACGCCCAAAGCGGGACGACAAGGTGAAGCAGACATAGCGCCGCAGCGATCGGACGAGGATGGATGAGCGCCTCTTTCAAATCAGCCAAACGCAGCCGCAAACTGCCGCTAAACGTCATAAACGCAAACAGCCATGGCACAAGCGCCGCATAGCCGCGCAACTCCTCAGACAGCCATAAGCCTGCCGCCACACTCGCCGGCGTGAGAAACGGGAGCGTCTTCTCAAGCCGGCGATTGATCGTTTGCCACATCGGTTTCATCTCCAAATCTCGTCATGAGCGAGGATCATCGCCTTCGATTCGTCTCCTCTTTTCATTATACATCGTCATCGTCTGATGAGAATAACCGATTTTCCATGAAACCGATGGCCGACGATTAGGCGGCCGCACGCGCTATGACTTATTTCGCTACTTTTTCCCCGATCTTTTCAGCCGGCAGCAAAATCTCGTTCCGTTTGACATCGTACAACCCGTACGGAATCAAGCGAAGGCCTGGCAAAAAGTCGCATGTTAAAAACAACAGCGTGTACAAAATATCGTGAAAAGGAAATCCACGTTTCTGGAGGACTGCAAGCAGTTCGTCATGGAAACGGACAGCCGTGTCAAACGAATGGTCGGTTGTCATCATGCCGGTAAACGGCAGCGGAATTTCCACCACTGTCTTGCCGTCATCCACGACGACAATCCCGCCACCCATCTCATACACTTTTTTCGCCGCTGCCGCCATCGCTTTCGGATTCCGGCCGATGACAAGCAGTTCGGTCGTTGTGTTGTACGTGGACGCCATGCCATCAATATCGACGGCAAACCGCTCCAAAATGGCTTTGGCTACCCATTGCCCGTTGCGGGCGATGAGCGCGGCATACAACAGCCCTGGATGCTGGGAAAGATCCGCATAGCCGTCAACAGATGGAAGAGCCACCTCTTTCCGTTCAGTAATGACATTGCTTTTAAAATACGCGACCGGCACCGGCTTGTTTGGCCCTGGATGCGGATAGTGGTATAGATGCTCGTCCTCAAGCCGCTCTTTCGCAAACAAAAACGGCTTTTTCGACACATACCGATTCCAGTCGATGGCTGGCAGCGACGCGAGCAGCTTGCCGTCGCGGGCAACGATGCTTCCTTTGGAAATGACAAGCGACGGCTTGAAAGTGACCAAATCAGGGAGCAAAATGATATCGGCGAGTTTGCCGGGGGCAATGCCGCCGATGTCATCATCAAGCCGCAAATATGTCGCTGCGTTGATGGTCGCCATTTGTAGGGCGGTCATCGGCGGCACACCGAGCTCCACGGCCTTCCGAACCAACCCGTCCACAAACCCTTCTCGCTCAATAAAACCCGGATGCGGACCGTCTGTTGTCATCGTGATTCGTTGCGTGCTGACCTTTTTCTCTGTGATCAAGCGGATGATTTCCGGGAAATCCGGGCGGAGCGAGCTATGACGAAGCGTCGTCCATAGGCCGAGCCGCAGCCGATGGAGCGCCTCTTCAGCCGTGATAGCTTCATGGCAGGCGCTGACGCCGCTTGCGGCAATGCTGTTGAGTTTCTCATACGAACAGCCGGCCGTGTGGCCATCAACGACTTTTCTCGCACGTTTCGCTGCTTCAATCGTATCGATTAAAAAAGGATCACCTTGATACAACAGCGGCCATCTTGTCACTTCCGCCGTCCCGACGACTTCATCCATCTCGAGCAGCTTTCGAATTTCCTGCGGGTCGAACCAATCACGCTCCCCTGAAAAATCAGCTTGCGACACCAAACGGACGAGCCAAAAGAAATTGCCCGGCAGCGCCCGCAAATCTTCGATCATCTGCCGAAAGCCATCGACGCCAAAATGCAAATAAAAAAACAAGTCGTCGTTCACCGTCGTCGTCGTGCCGAGCGGCAACACTTTGGCCGTCATGCTGACGGGATTGTAAATCACCCATGGGTGAGCGTGAGGCTCGATGAATCCGGGTGAAACATACATCCCCTCTGCGTCGATGACGATCGTATGTTCATCGATCGCAACTTCGTTTTCCCCGACATAGGCAATTGCATCTTGATAAATGGCGACGTTTTGACGCAAAAATTCGCCCGAATAGACGTTGGCTACCGTTCCACCCTGAATGACGATATCGGCCGGACGGCGCCCTTGCGCTACTTCAATCAACTCCGTCCGCTTCGCTGTTCGAATCATAAGCCCTTTCCCCCTTCCTCAGCTTAGAGAAAAAGCAAGCCAAGACGCAGCAAGGCGAACTTGGCTTTCCCATTCCTTTCCCATTCATTAGGCATTCAGCAACGGATTCATATGGACACATGCCCCTACTCCGTCTTCCTCCAACAACTGCCGGACATCGTCGGGAATCGGCACGGCAAACATGCGCCCGTTCTCCTCTTTCACCCATCCTCTTAACTCAAAACCGTGGCCGGTTCGCACATCTTGGCGGAACACTTCATGGCGCAGCTTGATCGTTTTCCTGTTGACTTCTTCCGCCGTTGTTTTAATCGTAATAATGTCATCGTAATATAACGGGCGCTCAAACGTACAGCCGACATCAAGCAACGGAAGAATGATATTTTGTTCTTTCATCAGTTTTGCTGGTGACAATCCTATGCTGCGGAAAAACTGATGGCCGGCAATATCAAACCATTTAAAGTAGTTGGGGTAATAGACGATGCCGGCTGCATCGGTATCGCCAAAGTTGACGCGCAGCTGCAACTCGTTTTGCTTCATAGCCGATCGTTCCTTTCGCCTCGTTCATCGTTGTTTCAATAGTTGCCGCAGTTTAAATCGCTGAATTTTTCCAGTGGCTGTTTTCGGGAGTTCGTCGATCAATTCGATGATGCGCGGGTATTTATAGTGGGCCAGATGTTGCTTTGCAAATTGCTTGAGCTCTTCTTCCTTCTCGGCTGAACGAGGAACGCCGTCTTTCAACACGACGAACGCTTTCGGAACCACCAACCCGTTTTCATTTTCCACGCCTACGACGGCCGCTTCCAACACGTCGTCATGCCGCAGCAGACAGTTTTCCACCTCGATCGGGGAAACCCAAATGCCGCCGACCTTCAACATGTCATCGGAGCGTCCGCAATACCAGTAATACCCTTCTTCGTCGCGGTAATATTTATCGCCGATATACAGCCATTCCCCAACGAATTTTTGCTTGTTTTGCTCGTGAAGGTTCCAATATCCATGGGCGATCGAGTCGCCGCGAATGATCAAGTCGCCTACTTCATTTGGCGGCAGTTCATTCCCTTGTCCATCAATGATTTTTACTTCGTAGCCCGGGACTTCTTTTCCGGAGCTGCCCGGTTTGACGTCGCCAATGCGGTTGGAAATGAAAATGTGCAACGCTTCCGTCGAACCGATGCCGTCTAAAATGTCGACCCCAAACAGCTGTTTCCATTTATAATAAAACGATGGCGGCAACGCTTCGCCAGCAGATACGCAAACACGCAATGAGCTAACATCAAAGCGCCGGCCCGTTTTTTCGACATAATCAATCATGGCGCCGTACAACGTCGGCACGCCGAAAAAAATCGTCGGCTTGTACGTTTCAATCGCCTGAAACATCACCTCCGGCGCAGGCCTCTCTTTTACAAGCACGGTCGAAGCGCCGACGCCTAACGGAAAATACATTCCGCCGCCAAGGCCATACGCGAAATACAGTTTCGACGCCGACAGACAGCGGTCATTTTCGTTGATTTCCAGCACTTGTCTGGCGTATGTGTTTAACGCATATTCCATATCGTGCTGCAAATGGATGATTCCTTTCGGATCCCCAGTGCTTCCTGAACTGAACAGCCAAAACGCTGCATCATCCTTGTTCGTCGGCGCCGCTGCCAGCTCCCGATCCGCGCAGGCGAGCAACCGATGAAAGGAAAGTGTGCCCTCGACGGAATTGTTATCGCTTTCATGAATAACGATGACATCTTGCAAAAAGGCAAACCGCTCGCGAATCAACTGAAGGCGCTCCCATAAGTCTTCATGAATGACTAACCCTTTTGCACGGCTGTTGTTTAAAAAATATTCGTAATCTGACGGCTGCATCATCGTATTGACTGGAATCGGCACTGCTCCAATTTTGATGGCGCCAAAAAACGTATAGATAAACTCGGGAGTATCGTGGCAGATCATCACCAGCCGATCCTCTATCCGATAGCCAAGCCTCCTCAGCATATTGCCGGTTTGGTTCACCTTTTCCTGCAATTCTCGGTAAGAAATTTGCTCATCGCGATAATAAATGGCTGTCTTCTTGCCCAATCCGCCCTGAACGTTATGGTCAATAAACACCCCTGCCGCATTGTACAGCCTTCCGAACCCGCGCAATTCCATCGTTCACCATCCCATTCCTCATGAAATTGAACTGCCCGGTAAATCGGCGTGCCAAACAACTGGGCAGCGAAGCCCTCGAAAGGATGAACCTGCCCCTTCATAAGGGCTCCGCTAACCACACATTAAATGCCTTTCCAATTCGGTTGGCGTTTTTCCAAAAAGGCGCTCAGCCCTTCTTTCGCGTCTTCGGAGCGGAACAGCAAGTTTTGCAGCTCCCCTTCATAGCGGATCGCCACATTGAGCGGCATTTCTTTCCCATTCATGATCGCCAGCTTGATGTTCGAGACCGCATACGTCGCGCTATTCGCGAGCTTGCGTGCATACTCCCGCGTCCGCTCTCTCATTTCCGCCTGCGGGAACACCCGGTTGACCAGCCCAATCTCCAATGCCTCCTGCGGCGTGATCGTTTCGCCCGTAATGTTCATATCGAGCGCCCGCGAATAACCGATGAGCCGTGCCAGCCGCTGCGTCCCGCCCGTTCCGGCCAATACGCCAAGCGATACTTCCGGCAGCCCGATTTTTCCGGCTTCATCACCCATAAACCGCAAGTCGCACGCCAACGCCATCTCCAACCCGCCGCCAACCGTATGCCCTTCTAAGCAGGCGATGTACACTTGCGGCGAACGCGCGATTTTGTCGAGCGTCTCATTGCAGAACAGGCAAAATTGCGTTTTAAAGCGCGGGTCAGCCGACCGCAAAAAGTTGATATCCGCTCCGGCCGAGAAAAACTTCGGCACATCACTCATGACGATGACGACTTTGATGTCTGGGTCAAAGCGGATGTCATCGATCGCTGCGTTGAATTCTTTGTAAAATTCGAGATCATACGAGTTCGATTTGTTAATGTGCAGATGAATCTCGGCAATTCCATCTTCCTTAAAAACGGTTAAATACTGTTTTTTCGTTTCTACAGCTGTCATTGTTCATTCCCCTTCCTTCAAAAATGATTTGATTGTTTCACGCAGACAACGACGGATAGACATTGTTTTGAAAAGTTCATTTCCCTTGCGCTTCAAGAGAGAGAAAGAATACCGTCTGTTTCTCACCTCCTTGTGTGCCGTTGTTATTTCAACTGAACGAAAGGTTCAGCCGCAACCGTTTTCAATTCCTGCTGCAACCGTTCAACGAGCTTGACTCCGTTCGGCAAGTACCCTTCCTGTTGCAGCTCTTCCTTGCTTTCAACCTTTTTTAACCAAGCCGCCGTCTCGTTCGCTGCAGCGTTCAACGCTTCGCGGAAACGATGCGGAACAGCGCCGCGGTCATGAACGAGCTGTTGAGCCCAATGTTTGGCGTATACAAGATGATCTTGTTGTTCTCGGATCAACTTCTGGATTCGCGATACAATGGCAGGATGGTTGGCATCAAGTGCGGATTGCAAAACAACGTCAATGGCGGTGTTTGTTGCATATAGTGCGGCAATGAGGGTGATCCAGTTATGAACGTTGATGGCGCTGGCCAGCGCTTTTCCGGTTTGTCTGTATATTTCCGGCTTTCTTCCTTTCAAACCGCGCAAATCAAAACACCAGTTGTATAACAAACGCGCATGTCCCAGCTCTCCTTGCGCCATCGCGATCGATGCCAGCGTGGCTTCCAAATTGGGACCGCTGACCCCAACCTCAACGAGGCGGTCGCCAAGGACGTATTTATTGTCAGCGATCGTTTCGAGCAACTCAATCAGCGAATGCACAGCCGGCTGCATTTGTTCCATTTTAAGCCCTCTCCCCTCTTTTAGGCGAATAGCCACTTCGGTTTTCTCACCCAAATGAGCTCGCTGCGGTCGACAACGACCATTTCCGCCCAATCTTCCTCATCGTACGTATAAGAAGCATACACTTTCGCCAACTCCTCGTTTTCCGCCTCCACCGTGCCGATGTGGGACAGTTGGTCGCCCCGTTTCATCCGTGCGAAAATATCAAACGTTTTTCGTTGTTGGACCGCTGTCATGTAGAGCTCACCCCCCAATATTTCAATTTCTCGCGCCCTTCTGGACTGATCCGATCGACCGTCCACGGTGGATCCCAAACGACGTGAATATGCACGTCGCGAATCTCTTCTTCCTTGAGCAGACGGTTGCGAATGTCTTGCTCGATCCACTCCATGCAAGCGCATGATACCGCTGTATACGTCATGGTCACATGAAGCTCGTCGTCCACTTTTTCAATGCGGTAAATGAGCCCCATATCGACGACGCTGATTGGAAATTCCGGATCCATCACTTCTTTCAGCGCCTGCCAATACTTTCCCGTTTCGACGTTCCGTTTGTCCATCACACCGCTTCCTTTCGCAGTTGTTCGAGCTCTTTGGCCCCACGTTGAATTCGTTCCACGAATTCCTTATTTTTCGGGCCCCGCTGTTTAAACCGTTTGATGACGTTGTCCCACGTATCCGGCTGATCGAACAGCCATTTTTTGTTCACCGGATCAAATTTGCACGGGAACGGCACATCAAGCACGTATTTTTGTTGCTCCTCATCGTAATGGGCTGGGACTTTGACGCCGATCGATTCGCAGAACGGAACGGCCGTTGACAGCCATTTTTGCCGCAGTTCGTCATTCGTCCGCCCTTTTAAGCGGTACTCCAGCTGCGCTGAGCGGCTTTTCAACCGATCCTCGACCCCGAAAAACTCGAGCGCCATTAAAAACATCCAGTCAACCGCTTTTTGCACTTCTTCGCGCAAATTCGGATCCTGCATCGCTGTTCTCATAATGATCTCGCCGTTGCGAAGATGAAACAGCTCCTCTTTGTCCACTTTGACGAGCGCCCGCTTCCATGGTCCGTACGATGTATGCTCGAACGCATCGCCAAGAAGGGTGTAGCCCGCGCGATCGAAAAAGGCGTTAAAGACGCCAAGTTCAATCCAGTTTGAGAGTTCGAAGTCGAAAGCATACGGATTTTTCCAGCAGTGCGGCTCTCGTTCATAGAGCAATTGATCGATGTCTTCGCCCAAATCTTTCAACAGCCGATAGGCGATGTGGGCATGGCCGATTTCATCCTGCATAATGGCCAGCGCTGTGATTTTGCTGTTTAACGTCGGCGCTTGATCGTACACCGTAAGCAGCGGCGGGACGCTCAGCAACTCGGTGTCGCCGACGATCGTCAGCGTCTGTTTCAACGCGTTTAAATACTCTTCGTTCATATCGTCAATGCCTTCGACGATAAATCCATTTTGGACTTTCTCCTTTAGCAGCGTCGCTTGGTCCATATTCCCACCTTCCTTATTACGTTTTTTAAACTATCGTATTCTATACATAATGTTAATACAACGTAAAGATTATTGTCAACATAAAAATAAGAAAAATCCGAAAATTATTTTCAGTCGGAAGCCCCTTTTATTTTCGTTGATCGCCTGTCCGTTCTGTTGGTTTGTTCCAGTCGATCATTTTTCATAGTATGAAACATTTGTTTTCCGTCCGTGCATTTTTCATAGAATCACCAATCGCACAACAAGGCACAAAAAAGCCAGCTGTCTAACAGCTGGACATCGGTCATTGTCGATAAATGATTGCATGTCGATGCTCCTCTTTTTGCAATTCGCCGACAGACACCAAATATTCCAAATGCGCCAGCGTCTCGGCCACCGCAAACCGCCATTGGTGCGCCGTCAATGGCTTATGGCCGAACACACAATGGGCGACTTCATAGGCGGTGCGCCCCGTTCCTGCTAGCGCTTTCATTTTTTGCAACCGTTGTTCGTGGTGGCGGAAAAGATCACCGATCCGCTCGCGAAATTGGCGAATGACCGCGCCATGGGCAGGCAGAGCCACATCCACCTCCAGTTCCTCCACTTTGCGAAGCGAGGCAAAATATTGCTCGAGCGGGTTCGGATGGGCGCCCGGCCATACACTAATGTTCGGAGTGATGCGGTCAAGCACATGGTCCGATGCAAGCAACTGGCGCGATTCCGGCTGATAAAAGCTGATCAATCCATCGCTGTGCCCCGGGACCGGGATGACCGCCCATCGCCGCTGCCCCAGCACAATTTCCGAACGATCCAAAACGGTTAGCACCGGAAACGGGCTGACGCGCAACGACAGCTTCCACATGCTCTCCTCAATGTCCGTTACCAACTCATCCGGCACGCCATGACGGCGAAACATGGCACCCACTTCGCACGCCTGGACGCTCTCTTCCCCCCACACTCGTTCCGCCATCGCATAATCCGGCTCGCTGATCCAGACAGGCGCCTCCGTCTGCTGTTGCATCCACCCGGCCAAGCCAAAATGGTCCGGATGAAAGTGAGTGATGTAAATGGCGCGAACGTGCCGCGGTTTGATTCCAAGTTGCCGAAACACTGCTTCCCAGGCGCGAATCGCCTCAGGATAGCGAAAGCCGACGTCGACGATGCTCCATCCATCCGTTTCCCGACCTACGTAACAATAGACATACTTCATCGGAAACGGAACCGGGATCGGAACACGGTAAATTCCATCTCCCACCATTTCTATTTCAATCTGCGCCATCCTTTTCCCCTCCCCCTGATCTTTTTCTTCCCCGTTCACGCGCTCCCTTAAGTGGACATGCTAAGCGCCGACATCCGAAAACCTATTTTTTGGACGCCTAAAAGGCTGGTGAAAAACAACGAATTCGCTCGGTTTGTGAGAAATCGTAAGGAAGGAGGTTATGGTGTTGCAAGGTTTTTCAATTTGAGAANAAGGCTGGTGAAAAACAACGAATTCGCTCGGTTTGTGAGAAATCGTAAGGAAGGAGGTTATGGTGTTGCAAGGTTTTTCAATTTGAGAAACACTGTTGGAGAGCAGCATTTCCCCTTAAATCACCAACCTTCTAAATCATTTCCATAAATGGATTAATCGCCTTATCGCGGTTAAATGTCACCTCACGATCCGGTGCGGCCTCAAACAATGTTTCAAAATAACGGATGGCCGGAATGGCGAGCAACTGGTGGACATTGAAAAACAGCTCCCGCGCTCTCGTTCCGCTCCAATCATCAGGCAACAAGTCGTTCGGGAATCCTGGATCGATAAAGAAAAAGCTCCGATACTCATGCACGAGCTTCGTCCGTTCAATGAAGCATTCGCGGTCGGTCAGTTCATTGTTCCAAGCCCGATGTTGGAACTCTTCGTACTTTCGTTCGTACGTTTCAATAAACCGGTCATACTCCTTGGCGATGTACGGGAAATCCCAGCCGCGCTCGATGATTTGCTCATTGCTGTGCGACACGATGGAGCTCGCCGTAAACAAAATGACGTACGGCTCCAAATGATAGTCTTTAACCCATTCCATCACTTGCGGCTCGATCGGATTCGGGCTCGCCCACGTCCCGTGGGAAATGAGACCAAACCCCATCAAGCTCAATTCTTTGCGGATTTGGTTGCGCAGCTCCCGTTTTTGCTCGGGAACGGAGTACGTCAACACGCGCCATTGACCGTCCCATTTGTAGTTCCGTTGCGAATAGACGCGGTTGAACCCGTCCATCATCGTCCGTTTCCCTTTCGGCGTCAGCGAGTAATAGCTGTTGTTGCCGATTTTCCGCACCTCAAAAAACCCTTGCTGCACCATGCGCAACGCCGCTCCGCGGATGGACGACTCGGAAATGCCGAAGTGGGACATCATTTGGATTAAGCTTCCGATCCATACTTCGTTCCCATAATGTTGAATATATTCTCCAAATAACGTAAACATGAGCGATCTCGGCTTCACCGCTGTTCACACCTTGTCTTTTTTTGAACTTTTCTTTATATTATGGTACAAATCACCTTCCCTTTCAAGCGTTGAAATGCATATTGTGCCATAAAAACATATCGGCCGTTTCGGCCGATATGCGTTCTCAATGCCTTTCCAATTCAGTTGCCGTTTTTCCAAAAAAGACACTCAACCCTTCTTTGGCGTCTTCGGAGCGGAACAGCAAGTTTCGCGCCTCCTGTTCGTAGCGAATCGCCACATTCAGCGGCATTTCTTTCCTGTTCATGATCGCCAGGTTGATGTTTGGAGACCGCATACGTCGTGCTTACTCGCGAGCTTGCGTGCATACTCCCGCGTCCGCTCTCTCGTTCCCGCCTGCAGAAACAACCGGTTCACCAGCCCAATGTCCAACGCCTCTGGCGGCGTGATCAAATGCCAAATAGGTTCAACGGTTTAGCGCCGATATAAGAAACAATGCTTTTGGTCTCGGTATACAAGTTCAACGTCTCAAGAGCCAGCTCGCGGCCAAATCCCGACTGCTTGTATCCACCAAACGGCGTGCCTGGGAAAGCGGAAATCGGCGAGTTGATCATGACAATTCCAGCGCGGATGCGCGCGGCAACGCGATGGGCTTTTCCGTGGTCTTTCGTCCAAACGGCTGATCCTAATCCAAAAATCGTGTCGTTCGCCAGCTCGATGACCTCTTCTTCATCGTGAAACTTCATGACGACGACAACCGGACCGAAAATTTCTTCCTGCGCCACCCGCATGTCGTTTCTTACATTGCCAATAATAGTCGGCATGTACCAGTAGCCTTTCGCGAATTCCTCACCTTCCGGAATTTTCCCACCGTATAAAATTTCGCCTCCTTCCTCAACCGCCAGCTTGACATAGCTGTCGATCACTTGCTGATGGCTTCGCGAAATGACCGCGCCCATATGCACCCCTTTTTCAAATGGGTTGCCGACGCGGATGCGGGAAGCTTTTTCGATCAACTTTTCCATAAACTCATCATAAATGTTTTCATGCACAAACAGCCGCGAACGCGCTTCGCACGACTGGCCCGTGTTGTAAAAAATGCCATAAAGCGAACCGTTGACCGCCGCTTCGATATCACAATCATCAAACACGATGTTCGGTGATTTCCCGCCAAGCTCCAGCGTCACCCGCTTCAACGTCTCCGAAGCGCGCCGCATAATATCCTTGCCCGTTTCCGTCTCCCCGGTGAAGGCGACTTTGTCAATTCCAGGATGTTCGGTCATATACGGGCCGATTTCGGAACCGCTTCCAGCAATGACATTGACGACGCCGTCCGGAACCCCGGCCTCTTGGCAAATTTCCGCCAACATATAAGCGGTGATCGGCGTATAGCTTGCCGGCTTTAACACGACCGTGCATCCGGCCGCCAATGCCGGGGCGAGCTTCCAAGCCGCCATCATCAACGGATAGTTCCACGGGATGATTTGACCGCATACACCGACTGGCTCTTTGACCGTGTAGTTGAAAAAGCCATTTGGCACTTGGTTGACATCGCCTTGTAACGTAATTGCCGCGGCCGCATAAAATTCAAAATCCTCAATCGCTTGCATAATTTGTCCTTTGGCCGCATCAACCGTTTTACCGCTGTTTAGCACTTCCGCATACACCAAGTCATCGAATCGCTCTCTCATCAAGTTGGCAATTTGATTCAACAGGCGAGCTCGCTTCGCCCCCGTCATTTTTGGCCATTTCCCCGATTCAAACGCCGTGCGCGCCGCCTCGACGGCATGGTCTACATCTTCTTTCGTCGCTTTGGCGACGGTCGCAATCACTTCTTCTGTCGCCGGATTGACCGTTTCAAACACTTCTCCGTTGCTGCTCTCGACATACTGGCCGTTAATAAACAGTGGATAATGTTGCTTGATCCTCATCAGTGGCTTCCCCTTCCTCCTTGGCATCGTCTCTCCATCTCACCCGCTCAAACACGCTTTTGCATTGATGACAATAGTATTGCGAAACGAGCTGAGCGGTCCCAAACATCGATAGCGGCGCTACGTTCGTTGAGCCGCAAAACGCGCAGCGCACCTCCCCGCGTACCGGCATCGGCTAGACACCTCTTATTATTATGTTTTATTTAATATCGTCAGTTTAACATAATAATACAGAAATTCAAACGTGTTGTCAATCATTAGACTGAAAAAAATGAAAATTTATAATCTTTATTGTACCCTTTCATTCGACCCGAGGTGGCTCATGGCTTTTGAATTATATGGAACAGAAACGGTCGTCTTGATCAAGAAAAAACGACGGGACGCGTTACATCCCATCGGGTTTCCTCAAAAGCCTTGAAACAGTAGAGCAACGTTGCTCCACTGCCTGACTCGTTTCCCCACATCTGTTTTTGCCGTACACTCCCTTACGCCAACTCGCCACGTTTCATTCCGTCGTTTCCACTTTCAAGAAGTGATAACACCCATTCTTTTATATTGATCTCCGAAGCAGGATACATCAATGAATCGGTTCACCAACATCACAACCCGTTTCTTTCCGTCATCTGCTGGCACTATTGAATCCCCTTTTCACTATGATTTTGTCCATTCACTGCAGCGTTCGTGTCGCCCATATGCACGAACCATCAAACCAGGCGACATAGAAAAAGCCGGCGAGCGCAATACCGCCGGCTTGTGGGACACGCAAAAAACGTTATTTGTCCTGCTGATTGCCCGGACGCTCTGGAGTCATTCCTTCGGCAAACTCCACCGCAGCAGGCCGCGTCGTTCCCATCCGCCGGCTCATCCAGCGGTTGAGGCCGCGAATCACGTTTCGCATCGGGCCTTGCGTCATCGGCGCCATGCGTCCCCCTTGTCTCTCCCCCAACATCGCGGCTGCCACCGCTCCTAAGCTTACGCTGACGAGCGTCCAGATGGCGTTATTGTTTCTTCGCCGTCTAACAACCCCCAACCATGGATTCCACAACCCGCGGCCGCGCTGAACGCGGAACAGACGGAATAAGCGATCCATTGTACCTCCACCTCCTTTTGCTCGACAGCTCCCGTTCAACGGTTAGCATACGTTGCCTCTAAAAAGTCATACGTGGAAAACATTAGATGTAAACAGGGAGGGTGTTCTATATAAAAATTTCCATATATTTCACTATTTTCGTCCCTTTCATGTCCCTATATACTGAATTCGTATATACAAACAAACGGAGGTCACGACATGAAAAACATCGTTCCTTTTGCCTTGGCCGCATCCATAGCCACTGTATGGCCAGCTTCAGCGTTCGCCATTGAACGCAACGATCCAGCTTTAGAGCAGTATTTAAATGAAGCAGGGATCACAGTCGAAGAGCTGGAAAATTATTTGGACTATGAAGGCTATTCGCTCGATGAGTTTGACAGCGTGGACGAAATGCGCCGTGAGTTCGGCGAGCCGCTCACGGAAGAAAATTTAGCTCAGTTGCTCGCCAAACACGGATTGACCGAACAACAGCTTCGACAAATGCTCATCGACAATGGAGAAATGGAAGAGTCACAGGCCATTACTGATGTGTTTTTATTTTACAATGATCTGGAAGAATATATCGAACTGTTTAAAGATTACTCCGTTCCAATCACGGATGAAACGCTGGCCGCCTTTCTAAACGAACGCGGAATGACAAAGGAAGAGCTCATCGCCCTTCTTGATCGGCACGGCGAATCGTTGGCCGATTACCACTCGATCGGCGAGCTGAAAGATATCGTCGATTATTATCGAAATTTGACGCCGTTGACCGAAGAAACATTAAACAAATTTTTACAAGAAATTGGCATGACGAAAACGCAATTGGAAAAACTGCTGTCTAAAAACGGCGATTCGCTTGACAATTATGCGACGGTCGAGGAACTGTCGGAGTCAGTCATCGACTACTTGCTTCCGGATTTAGACGAGCTTGGTTTGACGGACGCAGAGTTGGAAAAGCTCTATAACCATTTTGAATCGCTGAATATGGAAGATCCGCAATTCGCCGAGAAAATGGAAGAAATCGGCCAACGGCTTGAGGCGATCGGTGCGTACGATTTTACGAGCGTGACGGAGCTATCGCCAACGCAAATCGCTGAGATCGCCAATGTATGGACCGACCTGCTTTCCACATTTCAGCTGGAAGCGAAGTTTTATTTGACAAAAGGTGGCGAGAAAAAGCCGCTCAGCCTGTCGACGCTGCTGACAATGGAATCAGCGAACGGCTACGATTTGCTTGTTGAAATTTACAGCACCGAAGGCGAGCTACTGGCTGATTTTGTCGTGACCGAAGAGATGTTTGCCTCCGACATATTCGATGAAATCGGCAAAGACTTGCAACAGAGCGGCCAGGCAGCGAAAATCGAAAAAGTGGTGAAACCGGCGCCGCCGAAACCGCTGAAGCGGACCGAAGCCGGAGCGAAACTGCCGAAGACGGCATCCCCGTATGCCGCTTATATGCTTTTTGGTTTGACCTTAATCGGTGTCGGCGCATTCCTTGTCCGCTTCCGCCAAGGAGCCGAGGCGAAATAAATGAACCGGAAACGGCTCGTGCGCTTTTTTGGAGCAAGCTTGATCGCAGCAGGAATCGCCGCAGTCGGCGTTAGTGGTCTGAAATGGAAAAGCGGCCTGGAAGCGGTCAAGCCGCTGGCCGCTGAAACAAAGCGATCAGTGGACGCCGCACCGATTCAAATCCAGGATCCACTCTACCCAAAGCTGCCAAAAATCGGTGAACAAATCGGCGAGCTTATCATCCCGAAGCTCAACATGAGCCTAGCGATTTACCACGGTACAGATGAAAACGAGTTGGAAAAAGGGGTCGGCCATTACGCCGGCAGTGTCCTGCCAGGAGAGGCGGACAACTGCGTGCTTTCTGGCCATCGTGACACGGTCTTCCGCCGTCTTGGCGAAGTCGGCCAAGGCGATATCTTGATCGTCCGTACGTCCGCCGGCACATTCACCTATAAAGTGCGCAAAGTGCGCATCGTCGACGCCGACGACCGGACGGTCATCGTTCCAAAGCCGAAAGCGACACTCACCGTTTCCACGTGCTATCCGTTCCGCTACGTCGGCCCTGCTCCGCAGCGGTACGTGCTCGTCGCCAACTTAATCAATGATCGCTCTTAACCTTGCAAAAAGCGAAAGGATGGCCGAAACAAGGGCCATCCTTTTTTACTTCACTTCGTACGCGGTCCAAGTCGGCTTTTTGATTTTCGCCGACAGCGAGACAATTTTCCGTTTCACTCGGGCTGCTTCCCCTCCCGCTAACGGCATCGGCTGATAATTGTTTCTTGTCGTCACCGATGAAATGCGAAATGGGATGACGCGGATTTCTTTTTTGGCCGTCCGCTTGCCGTTTTGAAAAGAGAACACTTGCTGGAAGACAAACGTATCTTTGTCGCTCGGATTTTTGTTTCCGCCGAACATAAAATTGCCGAGGCTGTAGACGATGAACTTCCCTTTATACTCCTCAATCCCTTGAATGACATGCGGATGATGGCCGACGACCAAATCGGCGCCGCTGTCAATCGCAAAGCGGCCGAGCGCCTTTTGCGTGCTGTTTGGCACATAGCTTCGTTCCACTCCCCAATGGAAATGGACGAAAACGATGTCGGCTCCTTGTTTCCGAAGCGTGCGAATATCGTTGGCGATTTGCTTGCGCAACGTGCTGGTGTTGCTCCAGCCTTCATAGCCAAGCGCTCCAACTTGAATGCCTTTGACCGTTTTCAACAGCCGGAGCGTGCGGCCGAAATAACCGATGTTTTCCTTTTTTAAACAGGCAATCGTGTCATTGTATCCTCGTTGCAAGTAATCGTATGTATGATTATTGGCCAGATTCACAGCATCAATGCCGCCATAGGTTAAGATTTTCGCATAACTCGGGTGGCCGCGAAAACGAAATTTCTTGCTTGCCTTCCGCGTCGAGGTCGTCAGCGTCGTTTCCAAATTGACGGTCGTAAAATCGTCCTTTTTGAAGATCGGCTCAATGTATTTCGTAAAATAGCGCAAGCCGTGCTTCTTCGCTTCTTCATCAAACGAATACGCATAGCCATAATTTTCATCGCGCCCGAGCGTCACATCGCCCGCCGCGCTGATGGTGATGCGCACTTCGTTCGGGTTCGGCGCCGCTTGTTTGGCAGAGGCTGACGCTATCACCATCTTATCGATCGGACTCGGCAGCGGTGGATGCTCGATTGTTTGCCCCGCCAGTTCGTTTGGCGCTGCCAGCACTTCCTCGACGCCGCGATCAGCCGCATTGCTGCAGGAAAATAAAAAGACGGACGCCATACACATAAGCGCCGCATTTCTTCCCTTGATCCATGCGTTCATATTCCCTCTCCTATCCATCTATTTTCTTCAAAAGACGAAAACTTCTGCTAATGACGTATTCAACACACCCCCTATTTATCCCTTTTCTTTCCCTCAATTTAGGAGTGATGACCTAGCCAAGCCATGATATAATGAGCTTGTAGGAGTTTCCTCTCCTATTTCCACATCTTGGACTCCTCACGTTTCATGGTTGAAACGCCCCGAGTGAATCCCATCTCGATAAGGAGGTTTCTTCATGGAAGAGCTGTTGCGGCAGTTAACCACACTTGTTCAAGGACTTGTCGATGACATGTCCGTCCTGAAGCAAGACATGCAAACGGTGAAGCAAAAATTGGGTCAACTTGAACAACGGGTGGACAAACTTGAGCAACGGATGGACAAACAGGAAGAAGAGCTGCGCTGGCTGAAGGAGCAGATGAAAGAAAACACGGAAATGATCAAAGCGATCCGCGACAATCAACTCGAACAGCGCAGCATTCAAGACGGCATGCGCCATGAAATCGCCAGCCTCCGCGGAGAAATGGCCGGCATTCGCGAGCAAATGGCGACAAAAGAAGACATCTCCCTCATTCATCAGCGGCTTGATTATCAACTTGGCCGCATCGCGAGAGTGGAGGAGGAGATGCATTTGCTGAAGAAGGCGGAGTAACACGGCCGATACAACGTTTAACCTTCTATATAAATGCAACTGGAAGGTTTAACATATCGTTGACCCTAAAGCGTGTTGTCTACTTTTCCTAACTGCCGGAGGCAAGTCAAGGCGTAACAGAAGACCGAACAACCAACCACTTCCTGAACCCACGGATAAGTCCGGAAGTGATGTTGCTCAGTCACCCGACAGTCGGTAAAATACCAGCTAGTTCCATAACAGAGCGTAAACATTAACGTTTCAAATTGCTTGCATCCTGAAAATACCCGAACTCCAAAATGTGTAAAATTATGATATTCAGCAAAAGGACATTTTCATCCTTCCGTTAGCGACGAATTTTTTCGTCATGGGAGTCTATATAGAACGCATTGTCTTTTTGTTTGTTTTGCCATCCGTTTAGAAGTTAACGGACCGTTTATTCCTCACGGTTTTTCCCGCATGACGCGCCGATCTGTCATGTCCATCGACGCTTCAGACGGCTAACGACATCTGTGCAACACTCCGTTTCTCTAGCATGACAAATCCCGCTTATATTTTCCTTTCATGCTTGGCCCAATAAGGATCCCTTAACCAACGCCGCACTACTTTCCCTACCGGGCTTTTTGGAAGTTCATCAACAAATTCTACTGATTTCGGTTTTTTATAAGAAGCTAAGTGCTCCTTACAATACTCTATAATGTCCTGTTCACTCACGGTAAAACCTTCCCGCAACACAACAAATGCTTTAATTGTCTCTCCCCATGTTTCATCTGGCACACCTACTACTGCCGCTTCCAATACAGCAGGATGTTGATAAAGAATGTCTTCTATTTCACGCGGATAAACATTAAACCCACCGGTAATGATCATGTCCGATTTGCGGTCCACAAGGTACAAATAGCCTTGCTCATCCAAATATCCCATATCACGCGTATAAACCCATCCGTGCTTAATAGTTTCTTGTGTTAGTTCAGGAGCTTTCCAGTATCCAATCATTGCTTGATTGGTTTTTACTACAATCTCTCCTATGTTTCCTGCATCAACTTCATTATCATTTTCATCAACGATTTTAATTTCCACATTAGAGGTTGCACGTCCACATGATAACAGTCTTTGTTCAGCATTGATTCCATCTATGATATGATCACTTGCTTCAAGTAAGGTTAAAATAAGAGGTGCTTCGGTTTGGCCATAGTATTGAATAAATTTCGCTCCCCATAATTTGATGCCACGCCGCAATGCTTCGCGCGGCATTGGAGAGGCACCATAGATGATATTGCGGACGGATGAAAATGAGTACTGCTCTACCTGAGGATCGTTTAACAACATGATAATCATAGTAGGAACCAAATTGAGTGTAGTCGCTTTAATTTTATCGACTTCCTCTAAAAATTCTCTTGGAGTAAAACGCGGTAAAATGGCATTTGCCGCGCCTCGAATCCAGTGTGGGAGAACCAGCGTGCCTGATGCGTGTGTTAATGGTGCGGCATGCAGCATGACATCCCCTTCTTCTATCCGAATCGCATGCAAGATATTGTTACAAATTGCGGCCCATGTCTCTTGAGTATGCACGGCTGCCTTAAGAGTTCCGGTTGTACCAGAAGTATATTGGATTGTAGCAAGATCATCTTCTTTAACCATTATAGGTGGATCATCGTCCGTTTCGTTCTTCGCAATTTCCTCAAGAGATAAAATCCAAGAATGATTAGGGGTGCTATTCAATTGACAATAATGCTCTACGGAAGATAATGTTGGCTTTAATGCTGTGACGCGATCCGTAAACTCTTCCGTGAACAAAATAGCCTTTGCATCGGTTTCGTTAATCATATGGCGATGTTCATTTTCTGACAGTCTTGTATTAAGAGGAACACGTACAAGTCCGCTTAATAATAAAGCGAAGTCAATTTCAACACTTTGAAGAGAATTCGATAATAGGGAAGCCACTCTGTCTCCTTTTTTCAATCCCATCCTTAGCAAGGCATTAGCCAATTTATTGCTCCTGCGAAGTACCTGTTCGAATGTTAAACTTTTCCCTTGGAAAATCACGCCTGTATGATTCGGATAATATTTTGCGCCTCTTTGAATTAATTCGCGTGCATGCATATCATAAACCCCCTTTTTTCATCGTTATTTTGTCTGGCAAAAACAATTAGAATCGCCCGTGTCTTCCTTCTCCCTCACAAAAACGCTGGGCGCCTTGTCTCGTTTCACCACTTTGGATCACTTTCATGCCCAATTGGAATTCCAACTCCATTGCCTTTTGCAAGTCCAAACCTATTCCTTCGTAAACAGCTTGCCGATCACTGCGTAAACAAATTTGCGGAAAACTCGCTATTTGTTCTGCCAACTTCTCCGCTTCTATTCTTGCTTGGCCAGTAGGGACAACACGATTCGCTAAACCAATCATTAACGCTTCTTCTGCCCCTACCGGACGTCCCGTTAAAATTAAGTCTAAAGCTCTGCTCATACCGATTAGGCGTGAAAGGCGCTGAGTGCCCCCATCGATGAGAGGGACGCCGAAACGCCGGCAAAAAACTCCAAACACCGCATCTTCCTCGACAACACGTAAATCACACCAACAGGCAAGCTCTAGGCCTCCTGCCACTGCGTATCCCGCTACTGCAGCAATAACTGGTTTTCCTAATCTCATTCTTGTCGGCCCCATTGGGCCATCTTGGCTCATGTCTATGTTTAAACGGTTAACTCTTTGTTCATCCCCCACAGAAAGTGCTTTCAAATCGGCTCCTGCACAAAAATTCCCCCCTTCCCCCCATAGCACCGCAACATATAAATCATCATCTTGCTCGAAGGTTCGGAAAGCATGTGCCAACTGCTCAGCTGTTTCGCGGTCAACCGCGTTCCTCACTTCCGGCCGACTAAGAATAATCGTACAAACTCTTCCTTTTCGCTCTAGTCGAACCACCATTCATCTTCCCTCCCACAATAAATTACAACGATGCATTTTTTTGGCTAGAGGTGATATCTTCGATCGATACAAATTCTTCGGATATTGGGCGAATTTTCTTCGAACCTATTAAAAAGTAATAAGCGTTGCCCAAGCCAAATACGAACAAAATGATAGCGATTAATGGGATTTTGATTCCAAAAAACGGCAAATTAGTAGTTAACACACTGTACTTCAGTACGCAAAAGAACGAAACAATCCCTAAAAAGAGTGCGATTCCTGGAACAACTGGGTAACTCACCTTGAACGGTCGCTCCATATGCGGTTCCTTTTTTCTTAATACAAAGAGCGATATGAGACTCAAACAATACATCGTAATCGCACCAAATACAGATAAAATGATCAATGCATTGGCAAAGCTGGCAGAACCGGCACTAGCTACTCCTATGATGCCAGGTACAATTAATCCCCAATGTGGAACCCCTCTTTTCGATAAGCTAGCTAAAAATCCAGGGAGGTACCCTGCTCTGGCTAATGCAAACGTTTGTCTGGAGTAGCCAATAATTATGCCATGTAAGCTTGCAATCAATCCAAACAAACCAATGATAGCGACTGTTTTAGGCAAAATATGTTCTTCGCCATAAACACTGGCTAGAGCTTGAGGAAGAGGATAATCAGCAGGTTTTCCTTCTCCTCCACCAAGCCCGGCTGTTACAAGCAACGTAAGAACGGTTGCAACTGCTAATGTCAAGATCCCCGAAATAAATCCTTTTGGTATATCCTTTTTGGGATTACGCACCTCTTCTGCTGCCATCGCTCCCCCCTCAATAGCAAGGAAAAACCAAATAGCAAAAGGAATAGAGGCAAATATTCCTGTCCAACCTTTAAAAGCTGACATGTCGCTAAATATGGCTGAGCCATTTACATGAGGCAGTCCAGCAACATAGTAAACGCCTAAGCCAATCAAGGCTAAAACCGTAGCTACCAGTTCAATGATCGCAGCCCCTTTTACTCCTATAAGATTAATGAAAATAAAGAATAAAAAAACGGCTACTGTAGCATACACAGCGTTAATACTTGGAAATAAAAAGTTAATATAGGCTCCTGTTGCTACAGCAATGGCCGGTGGAGCAAAAACAAATTCAAGTAAACATGCTAACCCCGTCATAAACCCCATATAAGGGCCCATTGCTTTTCTTGCATAGGCCGATGGCCCTCCAGCATGGGGAATAGATGTAGAAAGCTCTGAATAGCTAAATATAAAAGTCGTATAAAAAACAGTCACAATAATCGCAGCAATCGCTAATCCTATCGTTCCACCTTGCTCAAATCCGTAATTCCACCCGAAATACTGACCTGAAATCACCATTCCGACTGCAATACCCCATAAATGAATGGGTTTTAACTCTTTATGCAAATGGTTATTCGTATTGTTGGCCATGCTATCCTTCCTCCTTCAAATGATTACTATAGCTCTAGACGCACCCCACTAGCTTTTTGCTCAATCATTTTTCTTAAAACCGTACCAATATAGGCACCGGCTTCAACGGGAGGTGTGCCTCCTGAATGAATATTGGAAACCACAGTTCTGTCTGACTCTACTGTTCCTTTTCTTGGTCTATAGCACATATACGCACTCATGGAATTGGCAGAAACAAGGCCCGGTCTCTCTCCAATCAAAAGAACGAGTACTTCTGGTTGCAAAATTTCACCGATATGATCCATACATGCTACTCTTCCACCTTTAACAAAAAAGGGTGTTCCTTGTGTTAACCCGTTTACCTCTAATGAATCCAACAATGCTGGATAAATATCTCTAAGATTTGCTTCAATCGCACTTGCACTTAATCCATCAGAAACAACAATTTGTACTTGAGGTTTTTTCACACATTTTTCTTGAATGGTTTTGACTGCTTCTTCCGTAAGAACGCGTCCTTTGTCTGGTCTCTTTAAATAAACTTCTTTGTTTTCATAACAAGTCTCGACCGTAAATAAACCAAATTCTTCAAGTAAACTATCAAGGACTTCTCCACTCACAGCGTCAACGGCAGCGGCATGATCAAGTTGTAATTTTAAAATCGTTTTAGTCAACGGGCGTGTTCCTGTTCTCCATACCCCTATACGCGCGGGCGTGACTTTTCGCAATTCGTCAATTCCTTCAGGAAATTTCGGATTTGGAACGGAGGTTAACCAATCAAACGTCGTATAATGAAACTTTTTTTCACATTCTTTTTCATCAATGTTTTCTTTTAATTGTCGAGATACTCTAGTCTCTAATTCCACCATCACTTTCTCAACAATTCGTTGAATATCCACTTGATTCATTTTCGCAGATCACCCGCCTTCAGAACTTTATAAAAATAAAGTGGGATCACCAGCCATTGATGTTAACTTTCCGTTCTCCATAATTCCCATTTTTTCTAACCATCGCTCGAACTCCGGAGCGGGCCGCATATGGAGCAACTCCCTTAATGTAGCAATATCATGGAAACTAAGAGATTGATAATTTAGCATACAGTCATCTGCCATCGCCACCCCAATCAAAAAGTTCACACCTGCTGCAACGAGCAGAACGGCTAAGTTTTCCATGTCATTTTGGTCTGCTTTCATATGATTGGTGTAACAAACATCTACTCCCATCGGCAAACCATGAAGTTTCCCCATAAAGTGATCCTCAAGTCCCGCGCGAATAACTTGCTTACTGTTGTATAAATACTCCGGTCCAATAAAGCCCACTACCGTATTTACCATAAACGGGTTATATCGTTTCGCCAGCCCATAGCACCTAGCTTCTAATGTTAATTGATCTATACCATGGTGGGCATCTGCTGATAGTTCTGACCCCTGTCCTGTTTCGAAATACCATACATTTGGACCAGCAGCCGTCCCCTCTTTTAAAATTAATTCATTTGCTTCATCTAGCAATTCCACACTAATGCCAAATGCTTTGTTTCCCAGTTCTGTACCGGCCAAGCTTTGGAACAATAAATCTGCTGTTCCTCCTTGTTTGATTGCTCGCATCTGCGTCGTGACATGCGCTAAAACACAGTTTTGTGTAGGAATACCCCATTTTTCCATCAATTCTTTTGTCATATTTAAAATGGCTTTTACACTATCTGCTGTGTCGATTACAGGATTAATTCCAATAACGGCATCTCCAACACCATAACTCAAAGCTTCGAAAATGGCTGCCTTGATTCCTTGTAAATGATCATTCGGGTGATTGGGCTGCGCTCTTCCCGCCAATCGCCCCTTTTGGCCGATTGTTGTGTTGCAACGCGTTTCTACCGTAATTTTTGATGCAGCTTGTATCAAATCTAAGTTTGTCATAATCTTTGTTACAGCAGCGATCATTTCGCTTGTTAACCCTCTACGGATATGAGAGATTTCATTGTTCGTGACGTTCGGGGACAAAAGGTACTCACGAAGTTCCGCAACTGTCCAATTTCGAATGGATGCATAAATTTTTTCATTAACTCCTTCCTCGATGACACGCGACACTTCATCTTCCTCGGGCGGCAAAAGAGGGTTGTTTCGAATATCAGCAAGGGTTAGGTCTGATAAAACATGTCTCGCTGCAATGCGTTCTTGTGCATCTTGGGCATGAATGCCTGCCAGCTGGTCGCCAGATTTTTCTTCATTTGCTTTTGCCATAATTTCCTTTAAACTTTTAAATTGATATGTTTTTCCCATTAGAGTGATCGTTGTTTTCAAATAGAATCACCTCCTAACTCTTCGTAAAAGCTAATGTTTTGACTACTACAGGGACCATACTTTGATTGATTGTTTCCCCTATGTCAATGTAATCACCTTGTTCAACTATAACTTGATCAATTGAAATAATATCTACTTTATTTTTCGATTGAAGTACTAGCAATTGTCCAAGCGCTTTCGCAATATCGTCTTCACAAATGACAACTATAATCGAATGATTGGGGAAATGCTTTTCATAAAGTAAAAACAATATCTTGGCTATTTCTTTTAATACAGAATAAGAACAATGAAAAATCCCCTTCATACAAATCGCAAAAGGAAGTTCTTGATCTTCTTGGATGTATTGCTTCCAATCCATCATGGCTTGTTTGATTTGCTTATACACATAATCTCTATTGTTTATCTGGTGATGATCTAGCTCAATCATCATAATGGGTAAATTACGAATAGGGAGACGCGATGAAGCAACATGTATGGTAGCCCCGCTAATTTCTGTGCTTTGCATCCCGGCTCCGATTACGGTTGCACGAGATGTTTGCGTTGCTTTGATTAGTTTTAATGAACACTTTTCAATTGCTTTTACTACTTCATGAGCAAGAAGCGGACCAACATCTCCATAGATAGCTGTATCATAGATTGTTTTAGGTGCTTCTTCCTCAAGCAACCGACCGATCCCTCCCGAAATCATCACTTCATCGATAGGTGGAATCACTTGAAAGCTCGTACTGTGAATTAGTGAATCATCCGATCGAATCGGTTGCTGACTAGTTAACGAATCTAACATATCGTTGCACATTTGCTGGACAATTTGCTGGATTTCTGTAAAACTAATTTTTTTGTTTATATACAGTTGATAATTTTTTGAATCCAACCAAGATTGAATAGATGGAGATATAAATGTAATTTCTCCATTCTGACTTAATTCGATTAGTCTCCCACCAACATGATAGGTAATAGTACCTAATACTTTTCCTCTCTGAAAAAGAACAACATTCGCTGTTCCTCCCCCTATATCAATGTTAGCAATGATTCCTTTTACTTCTTTAGATCTCGAAAAAGCACCCGATCCTTTGCCTGCAAGTAGTGCTTCCAAACTGGCGCCAGCTATGGCAACTACAAAATCCCCCGATTTTTCAGCCAAATAATGCAAGATGCTCTCCGCATTTTTTTTCGTCGCCGTTTCGCCTGTTATAATAACAGCTCCAGATTTTACATCACGTATGTCGACCCCTGCTTTTTGATATTGGTCTTCAAGCCATCCTACAAGGGTTTCCAAATCAATTTCATCCCGTTTCCCTTTTAGCGGTGTTGAGTACATCGGACTCTCATACACAATGTTTCTTTCAACAATTTCATAACGAGGCAACGAAAAATGGTTGGATACTTTTGCATATTTTAAATGACTGACAACAAATTTTGTCGTACTTGTTCCGATATCAATCCCTACACTAATAATTGTTTTACCTTCCACTATAATTACACCTCAGGAAATGATTACATATCATTTATTCGTCATCGAATTCTCATATTTTTCGAGAATTTTTTCTGCCAATTTAAACATGGAAATACGGTGTTCCATGCTCTTTTTTCTCATCCATTCATATGCTTTTTCTTCTGAACAAGAAAATCGTTTCATTAGCTTGCCTTTTGCCTTCTCGATTATTTTTCGTTCCTCTATTGACTTTTTTAATAGTTGGATATCTCTTTCTAACAAGCGGAACTGCTCCTGTTGGCTTTTCGCAATCTCAATGGCTGGAATTAAATCCTCTTCTGAAACAGGCTTTACTAAATAACCGGTTACTCCTGCCTCTTTTGCATCATTTACGAGCTCACGTTGACTATAAGCAGTTAGTAAAACAACAGCACAAAGATTGAATTTTCTGATTATTCTAGTTGCCTTTATCCCATCCATTTTTGGCATTTTGATATCCATAATAACAATATCCGGTTTGAACTGATATACTAAATCAATGGCCTCCTCTCCATTTCTCCCTTCCCCCACCACCTCATATCCCGCTTGCATGAGCATTTCCTTGATATCCATGCGAGTGATTGGATCATCATCCACAACAATAAGTTTCAATGTACTCATGTCACTAGGCCCTCCTTGGGAAGCGGAAAAGTAACGGTCACTTTTGTCCCAGGGTGATTATTTTCAAATTCTAAAATTCCTCCTAAATCTTCCGAAATGAGCGTTTGACATATTTGAAGCCCTAGCCGTCCTTTTTGCTGTACTTTTTCAAGATCAACCCCTACACCGTCATCTATTACTGCAAGGCTTACAATTTGATTTTGTTTTTTCAACTCAATTCGGATAACTCCCTCATCAAGATTGATAAACGCATGGTTAATGGCGTTTTGTACCAATTCATTAATGACAAGAGCTAAAGAACTAGCCTTTTGAGAAGGTAAATAAAGAGAACATCCTTCAACTTGAATTGTAATCTTTTGTTCCGATTGTTTCATAGATGAAATAATGGCATTCGACACTAATTCAATCACTTCTTTGCATTCAATCATATCCGTTCCTTCCAATGAAAGAACTTCATGAATAATTGAGATGCTCGTAATTCGATTGATGATTTCTCGAAAAACTTTTTCAACTTCTTGGGAGTCTATTCGCCTCATTTGCAATCGCAACAAACTGGCAATCGTTTGCAAATTGTTTTTAACACGGTGGTGAATTTCTCTAATAACAGCTGATTTAATCATTAATTGCTTTTCTTTTTCTTTCAATTCTGATAAATCCCTCAAAAGAAGCACCCCTCCTACTGTTCGGTTATTCCGTTGAATCGAAACAGCTTTTAATTGAAGAAAATGCTCTCCCAGTTCGAATTCATGAAAAAACATTCCTTTTTGTATATTAAGTTCTTCTTTAATCATGGAACCAAAAGGTAGTGAATCCACTTTTTTCCAACTAATAAGTGCCCATTTGCTTCAAACATCTCTTTTGCTCGATCATTGGCAAACATAATTTGATAATCGCAGTCAAATAATAGCAACCCTTCATGCATCAAGTCTGGAATCGCAACTTCTGACATCGCTATATGATAAAGAGTTTCACTTAATTGCTCTGTTGTTTCCATTAACAACTCTACATTTTTCTCCTGTTGTATTTTTTCAGTAATGTCTTGCTCCATGATTAATACACCTATTATCTTTCCAGATTCATTTGCGATGGGCATTACATTTTGCTGCATGTTTACATTTTCCTGAGAAACCCCTCTTGATCCGATAACAGGTCTGCCGGTTTTAAAGCAAAAGAATACCCCAGGCTCGTTTTCCTTATAAGCAATTTTCCCAACAACTGGTTCTCTATAGAGTGATTTACCTGTCATTGGATGAGCTTCAGCGACAACGATCGCTTCTTCTCCCCCCGGTAACAAGCAATCAATAAACACATCTGATTGTGATAGATCAGAAAATAACTGCAAATACTTGGACAGCTCTTCTATAATTTTGATATCCTCTTTTCTTAAAAAAGAAGCCAACGCAGATACCTCGAGAATCAAGTTTCTACAACTCCCCTTCTTTTCTGTTTAGTTATCTTTATTTTTTCATTTTTTTCACAATTGGTAAACAAAACTTTCTAGACAACATTTACTAAAGGTACGACAAAATTCGATCTTTTAATTCCTTTATTCCCGCAAGAGTAACAGAAGAAGTCAAATAAATATCTCCTACAGGCAGTACAGTTCTTAAAAATCGGGTGGCTGTCTCGATATCTGCGTTAGGATGATCTATTTTTGTTATGACTCCAATAGGATTAAGAGGAAACCCAGATGCAAAGTTCGGGGGTAAAGCACAACCCCTTCGTGTAGCATCTTGAACAATTAATAAAACTTTTGCCTCCAACGCTGTCGCCATTAATGTACGATAATACATTGGATTCTGGCTGTATTCCCCTGGGGAATCGATAATCCAATTTGCATATTCAAGAGCCTGTGTTTTTTTGGCAGAAGAATGTTCCTCACCAAGTAACCTTTTCGCCAATGTAGACTTTCCCGAGCCAACCGGTCCAATAATAAGCACTTTTCCTCTTTTCATGACCTTGTGATCTCCGCAGTTGAGAATTTTAAAGTTTTAACAAAAAACTCCTTTATGTTTTGTATCGCTGTTTCCACATCAGAAACATTGCCGGTAATAACGACTGAACCTGTAAAACGATCTAAATAACCGATCTCTACATCGGCCGATTTTGTCGCGATATCCGCAGCAATAATGGCGGTCTCGGTTGGAGTCACCGTTAAAATTCCAATAGCTCCCGCCTCATTTATGCCAAGGCGTGTATATAATGATTCATCAGGATTGGCAATAATATGAGCTAGATTCAATTGTTTTCCAGGCACATACTCTTGAATAATCCGCTCTTTTCTCTCCATATCTTTCTCCTTATTCTTTGCAGTATTCGAAAGAATCGACAATTCCTACAACAACTGCATCAACAGGAGAGTCCTTACTGATTAATATTCGAGCAGAGCTTCCCCTTGAAACAATGACCGTTTCACCTTGTCCCGCACCTATACGATCAGCACATATAACTTGTGTGCCTGCATCCGTTCCATCGGCGTGGATGGGCTGAACTAACAAAAGTTTTAAATGTTCCATTCCGACCTCTTTTTGCGTTGCCCAAACACTCCCCACCACTTTCCCAAGAAACAAGAGGATCACTCCTATACAAATTTGACATCAATCCTCTTTTCATTTAATAGGTCTTTTGCTTGCGGTGTAATTAATACTTTCTTATTGACTATCAGTGAATCATTTTCCTCCAAATAGTAATGTACCCAGTCTGCTGTTACTACGTTTCCTTCAAATCTTTTTCCTTTGTCCCCATTCTCTGATGAATGTGTTGGAGAACCGCTCAACTTTTCTAAAATTGCTTCGTATATTCGTTCTTGTTTTGTAAGGATCACTCCCATGTTTTTTAAATCTTCTTTATATTGAATGAAAAGTTTTTGGTAAGCGGGCGGCAAGGATAATTTTTTTAATGTTCTTCGATCAGCACGCTTAATCCCCGGCACATCCTCACCAATGATGACTGGCTTCCCCAAAGTTAATGCAGAAAACACAATCTCCGCTTTAACCGAGCCTTTGAGCCCAAGTGCTATCCTTGCTGCATTATCTAAGTCAATTTCCGGAATTACTACTGCCTCATATTCTTTCGGAAGTTCTAAAGGAGCAGGAGCCAATTCGTCCGCCGCAATCACCTTCGTGGACCCTGTCGACTCAATTTGATGAAGGCCAAGCCATGCGGACGTCTCCCCATCCAAGAATAAAAGATCGTATCCAATTTCTGTATTATCAAGTTGGATTAGCTGATCTGTAAATAATTCGTGAGCTGAACTATCACAAAAAATGAATAATACCTTTTTGCGCACCTTTTGAGCGCTATTAGCTTTTTCCAAAAGATCACGCACAATTGTTTCGACTAATGCTTTCAACTCTAAATTCGTATTATGCTCCATTTCATCACCTCTAAGCATTTACGCTAAAAGGTTCGCCATTTCTCCCGATTACTTTTACAAAATCCCCTGTCTTTAAGTTCGCCGCATTTGCCTCATCGGTATCAATATGGAAATCAAGGGTAAATCTCTCGTTTACTCGAACAACGACTTCTGGAAAAATAATCGATCGATCTGATATGGCTTGAACAATAAGTCGATCGCCGTCTTTCACATTGAACTCCTTTGCATCGTTTGGAGACATATGAACATGATTTTTTGCAACAATAACACCTTGTGAAATCGTTATAGAACCAGCTTTTCCAACAAGTGTAATGCCAGGCGTCCCTTCAATCGAGCCAGACAGCCGGACGGGTGGATGGATTCCAAGAGTAAATCCATCA
The DNA here is from genome assembly GCF_000498995.1 of Geobacillus thermopakistaniensis. Taxonomy (NCBI): domain Bacteria; kingdom Bacillati; phylum Bacillota; class Bacilli; order Caryophanales; family Anoxybacillaceae; genus Geobacillus; species Geobacillus thermopakistaniensis. Next base: position 58,435 of record NZ_AYSF01000032.1, on the reverse strand, counting down.
GTGCGCGAAATCTCTACTTGAGTCAGTTCTCGAGCAGGACCTAAAATCCTCACTTTCGACAGAACGCCTTTAGGCCCAACAAGAGTCACGGTTTCCTCCGCAGCAAACTGTCCTGGCTGTGAGAGTGAACGGTATGGCGTTAATTCGTATCCTTTTCCAAATAAGACTTCCACCTCATGGTGCGAGAGATGAACATGTCGATTAGAAACTCCTACTGGAATCCTCAATTCCTTTGCTTTAGCGATAGTTCGAATGGAGTTGCTGCCCATTACCTCAATTTTTATTCCTCGATCACGCAAAAAGTCTTGGGCAGCGGGCGTTAGTCGATGTTGATGCGAAATGAAATAAGGATTTGATAACGTTCCTTTTAACATTTCCGATCTTAAATACGTTTCCGTAATTACCGCCATTGACTTCTAACCTACTCTCCCGCTTTTGGAAGAAGAAGTTCGATATCTGCATGGGGACGCGGAATCACATGAACAGAGATCAATTCTCCAACCTTTTCTGCCGCTGCAGCACCCGCGTCTGTTGCTGCCTTTACCGCACCAACATCTCCTCTTACTAAAACTGTTACCAATCCGCCGCCCACTTGCACTTTCCCAATTAACTTTACATCTGCAGCCTTCACCATTGCATCTGCCGCTTCAATGGCTCCAACTAACCCTTTTGTTTCAATCATCCCAAGCGCCGAATATTCTCTCGCCATGTTGAATAACCTCCCCAAAGTTTTATGATGTTAGATTTTCATTTCCGACAGTATTCTCTTAACAATCTCTGCAATCTCTTCTCTGCTGACTGTTACATTCCCGCCTCGATCTACGGAAATGTTTTTTTCCGTTTCAGAAGCATCCGCCGTTTTGGCTGGCTGCAAAGTTCCACTCTTGGTAGTCTTGATCATCATCCCCTTTATACCAAATGCTACTCGTTTTATATTTATCAAGTGCTGTGGCCCGATGTTATCAGATGTAATATTGTTTCCATAAGAGCCACATCCAAGTGTCAAAGATGGAAAAATTCCTGTTGTTGCTCCTATCCCTCCAAATGCCGTTCCAGAGTTCACCACAATTCTTGAAGCTGGTTGCTTTAAAGCAAACGCTTTGATTACTGCTTGATCTTGACAATGGATCCCAAATGTATGTCCTAATCCTCCTGCCTCTAATAATTTAATGCAAACATCGCATCCTTCCTCCCAACCATCTACTGTATACAAGGCTAAAATCGGAGAAAGTTTTTCAATCGAAAAAGGAATATTTTTTCCAATCTCTTTTTCTTCCCCTATTAGCACTTTGATCTCTGCAGGAAAAAATAACCCTGCCATCTTACCGATTGCTTGAGGTGATTTTCCTACAATTTTCGGGTTTAAGGTTCCGCCAGTGAGAAGGATTGATTCGATTCTTTCTTTTTCCATTTCCGACAATAGATACGCACCATATTTTTTGAGTTTATCGATAAAATCCTGTTTGATTTCTCTTTCTACAACAACAGCTTGTTCTGAAGCACAAATGGTGCCATAATCAAACGATTTGCTCTCAATGATATGCCGCGCCGCCTGATCCAAATCGGCGCTTGTGTGAACGTACACAGGAACATTTCCTGGCCCTACCCCATAGGCAGGCTTGCCAGAACTATAAGCTGCTTTCACCATCGCGGGACCGCCGGTTGCAAGGATGACATCCGTCAATTTATGCGACATTAGTTCCCTCGTTCCCGGTAAAGATGGATATTCCATACACTGAATAATGTTTTCCGGTGCTCCAGCCTCTTTTGCAGCTTTTGCCATAATCTTTGCAGCTTCTAATGAACACTTCAGTGCTGAAGGATGAGGACTGAAAACAATCGCATTTCGTGATTTTACCGCAATAAGAGATTTAAAGATGATGGTGGACGTCGGATTCGTCGAAGGAATCACTCCTGCGATCACACCAACAGGCTCCGCTATTTCCCAAACTTGTTTATTTTCATCACTACCGATAATTCCGACCGTTTTCATATCTTTAATGGCAGCATAAACCTCTTTTGCTGCAAAAATATTTTTTATCGTTTTATCTGTTTCATTGCCGAATCCAGTTTCCTCTGTAGCCATTCGTGCTAAAAAGCTCGCATGTTTTTCCGCCTCTAAAGCCATATTTTCCACAATTCGATCAATCTGTTCCTGCGACAATTCTGCTAATTTTTTCTGTGCTTCCCTAGCTTTATAGAGAAGATTCCTTGCTTCCTGAACCGATAATAAATCAAAGTCTGCCATCATCATTGAGTGTCTCACCTCCCTGAGCAGTATACATATTGGCTGCTTGTGCTACATCAATACTTTTACTATCTCTAGCTCGACTTTTTTTCCTTGTTTCACTCTTTTTTCTCTCTTTATTAACCAGTTTATTAATTACATTACTACTAGGGCGTGGAATGACATGAGAGGTACGATACTCTCCAATCTGTTTGGCCTTCTCTACTCCTGCTGAAACAGCTTCTCTCACAGATGCTACATCCCCAATAAAATAAACTGTCACAATTCCTGCATCGGGTTTATGATATGTAATTATCTGGATATCGGCTGCTTTTGCAGCTTCATCAGCCGCTGCAATTAACGAAGTCAATCCTATTGTTTCAATCATACCAAGTGCATATTTTTTCATCGTCATGCCCCGTCATCATCCCTTTTTCTAAAAAGATTTATGAGGGTGCCGTGCAATATCCTGTACTGCTTCCGCAAAAGCATGAGCTGCTGCTGTACATGCAGATTGACTTCCAGTTAATAATCCTCCTCCAAAATTTGTTTCAGTCGGAGGGGCATACAGTTCACAAATTTTCACATCAGAGGCCTTTAGTGCCGCATCTAATCCGTACATTGCTTCAAGGGGGGGCGCTATTAAATAAGCTAATGGCTCACCTTGTTGAATCCCAGCAATCTTTGATAAGTAACTGCCTGTTCTCGATATTGTACAAGCATAATATGCATGGTTGCCTTCCTCATTTAATGAATAAAAGCAAGGGCCATTTTCAATCACCTCAAACACTGCTTCCAATCCACTCTTTACGTCAGAAGGATTTTCTGCCCCCAAAATCCCGATAAACTCTCCAGAGAGGGGCCCCGATGCATGAGCAGAGCCAGCATAGAAGGATTTGGCATATACTACTTCGACCGCTGCCTTTTTGGTAGCTTCATCTAAGGCCGTATATCCAACATCATCAATTGTTAATGTAACTAAAGCAAGACTTCGAATATGGGCTGCTAAATTTAATTTAATTGCTAAACCAGGATCAACATTTGAGATGATTCGACTAGCTAACACTTTCGCCCTAATTGGTTCTCCAATCACAATATTTCCACCTCCCCGAAACAAAAAGGTGCCTATATACAGAGGATATTCTCTGCATATGTAGGCACCTTTGCCTTACCACTTATGAACATGTAAGCATAGACCAAAACAAATTTCTAATAATCAGTATATTCATAATAAATTTATTTGTCAATATTTTTTAAAATATACTCTATCCCCATGCCCAGTTCTAAACACTCTATTTCCATTAGAAAAACCACTTCATCAAATATTCCAACAAGATCCCCCACGATTCCAAGATTTTTAATCCCCAAACGTCGTTCCTTCAAACCCAAGCAAACCAAGTACCGGAAGCAACAATGCCGGCAGGAAGGAAATCAAAATGCCGTTAGCAAATGCCCCCAGCACTACTACCCATCTGCCTCTTATGGAATTGCCGAATACACTGTAGCCGCTCCAGCGAAATCTTGAAAAGATAAGCCCAAATTCCAACACCCCAATTGCGCAAAAATTGGACTGATTCAATAAAAAAGCCACACGATCGATTTGTGTGACACCATCTAAACTATCTGCCCCTTCCTTGTCCGAACTCCTGCACTAACCGTGCGTGGACGCTTCCTAAGAAGGAGTGACCGTAAGGCAGTTGTCATTGCCCCCAGTTTTTCTTCGACTTATCTTTGCACGATCATATCCCGATCGTAAAGAATAGTTCAATCCTCATCCATTAAATATCGTTCCCATTCATCGTCGTCAGACGAACGATGAGGTTCATATCCGCTTCCTGTTCCTATTAACCGAAGCAGCGCGATAATTAATGCCAAACGGATCAGAATACGCCGTAGTCTTCCTCCAATATTCACCCGCATAACAATAAAATCATCGCCAACTCCCAATAATGTTCCGTGGAATTTTCCATGCACCGTCACAACAGTCACACGCTGCCCAACTAGCTGACGGGCTTGATGTTTAAAATCCATCGTTTCTCCTCCTTTCTACACTAACTATGTAATGTTTTGCAGGAGAAAAAGGTATGGTCATGATAACTACTGCAACAGCGGATTTTTTAACATCACTTGTCAAGAAGTCTCCCGCCTCTACACAAAATGTAGGTGTAAAAAATCAAAAAAATCCTCCCAGCCAATAAAGGCTAGGAGGATCAGATTCTTTAACGAATCCCTTTCATCAATCTCCCGATTCTTGGTGCAATGGCCAATAAGATCAAGCCTAGCACAAGCGCCGCACCGCCGATCGTGCCGAAATAGGCCGTTTCGTTTTCCGGCGTATAGAAGCGGACGAGCTGGGCGTTGATCGCTTGCGCGGCGGCGTTCGATAAAAACCAAAGGCTCATCGTTTGCGCTGAGAAGGCCGCAGGCGCAAGTTTCGTCGTCGCCGACAGGCCGACCGGCGACAGGCAAAGTTCACCAAGCACGACGATGAAATAGCTTAACACAAGCCAGATCGGATGGACGAGCCCTCCGCCGCTTAAATGGCCCGGCACGAGAATGACGATGAACGACAGGCCGGCAAACAACAAGCCGAGCGCGAATTTTTGCGGGATCGTCGGCTGCCGTTTACCGAGCTTCACCCACATCCATGCGAACACCGGAGCCAAAATGATAATAAATAACGGGTTCAGCGACTGGAACCATGCAGGCGACAAGTGGATGCCTGCTACATCCAACTGCGTCCGCTTGTCCGCATAGTTCGCCAAAATTGTCGATCCTTGTTCTTGAATCGCCCAAAACATCGCTGAAGCGACGAACAACGGAATGTAAGCGATCACGCGCGACCGCTCCTCCGCCGTCGTTTTCGGGCTGCGGTACATGACGACAAAATAGATGATCGGGATGATGATTCCTAAGATGCCGACAAGGGAAATAAACGTTTCCACAGTGAACCAACCGTTCGGAATCAAGATTGCTAGCAGCACGGCAATCACGACCGCCCCCACGGCCATGATCGAAGCCGCTTTTTTCTTTTCTGCCGGCGTCAGCGGGTTGGGCACGTACGTCCCCGCCAACCCGAGGTTTTTCTTTCTTGTCGCCACAAATACGACAAGCCCGAGAAACATCCCGACAGCTGCAAGGCCGAAGCCAAGGTGGAAGTTGTACTTCATCCCGGCCGTTCCAACAACAAGCGGAGCCAAAAAGGCGCCAAGGTTAATCCCCATGTAAAAAATGCTAAATCCGGCGTCGCGGCGGTCATCGCCAGGCTTGTACATATCGCCGACAATGCTCGAAACGTTCGGTTTCAACAACCCGGTTCCCAAGACGATGAGCGCCATCGACACAAACAGCGCCGTCACCCCGCCCGGAATCGCCAGGGCGATATGACCAGCCATAATGAGAAGGCCGCCGTAAAAGACCGCGCGCGACGTGCCAAACACCCGGTCGGCAAGCCAGCCGCCAATGATTCCGGACATGTACACAAGCGCCCCATAAATCGACATAATCGCGAGCGCCAGATGCTCATCAAGCCCGAGCCCGCCTTTCGATACTTCGTAATACATGTAGTACACTAAAATGGCGCGCATGCCGTAGTACGAAAAGCGCTCCCAAAACTCGGTGAAAAAGAGCGTAAACAGCCCTTTCGGATGGCCGAAAAAGCCGCGCTGGGGAACGCTGGCAGCGATTTGTTGCTTGTCGATCGATGACATAACCACTACCTACCTCCTTTAAATTCTTTTAATATAATAATTCATTATGTTTATATTGTCAAAAAAATTTTGTATGATTTATATCATGGTAAATAAAACAATAATATTAAGAAAAATAATATTATTTAAATAAAAATTCTGAAAAACATTTCTCCCTTTCCGTTTTCTTCGTTATAGGAAAAACCCTTTTCCGCTTTTCGTTGATCATGTATAATCAATGGCAGGGAATCGTCGTTTCCCCACAACACCATTTCCTCTTTTCCATCTCATCTGCATCTTTGTGTCCACCGCAATTCCCTTATCTTATTGACGATTAGGAAAGGATGTTGTCCATGAGCGAGCCGTGGCATCTTATTTTGGACAAGCTCGAAATCATGCAGCAGGAAATGGCAGAGATGAAGGCCAATATGGCCACCAAACAGGAGCTTGAAGACATCAAAGCCAATATGGCTACCAAGCAGGAACTTGAGGACATGAAAGCGAATATGGCGACAAAAGCGGAGTTGAATGAAATCAAAGCCGACATGGCAAAGGGATTTGCCGCTGTTCATCAAGCCATTCGGGAAATCGATGTGATCGTGAAACGGCTTGAACGGAATCAAGAGCAACAAATGCAACTATTGCTGCGCCAAGAGCGGATCATCGATATGTTATGCCGCCGGTCGCTTGAACATGAAGCGGCAATTTCAGATCTTCACCTTGCCCTCAAAGGCTGATGCCCGCCTCATTGCCGCTTTCGCTCCGCGAGGCATTGTGCATGAATCTATGCTTATTGATGATGGGAAAAGACATTGTTCATTCCGTCCATTTTCTCCCCCGTGCAAAATGTGTTATACTGATCATGACACATAAAATGAAGGGGGATGTGGGGATGCTATACCCGTATAACGGAAAACGTCCGAATGTTCATGAAACCGCATTCATTGCCCCGGGAGCCTATTTGATCGGAGACGTCACCGTCGGTCCGGAATCGACCATTTGGTTCAATGCCGTGCTGCGCGGCGATGAAGGACCGATTACGATCGGCGCTCGAACGAGCATTCAAGACAATACGACCTGCCATTTGTACGAAGGGTCGCCGCTCATTGTTGAAGATGAAGTGACGGTCGGGCATAATGTGATCCTTCACGGCTGCACGATCCGCCGGCGCTCGATCATCGGCATGGGGTCGACGATTTTGGATGGGGCCGAAATCGGTGAAGAATGCATCATCGGCGCCAACACGTTGATTCCGTCCGGCAAAAAGATTCCGCCCCGCTCACTCGTCATTGGCTCGCCTGGAAAAGTGGTGCGTGAACTGACGGACAAAGACCTTGAGCTCATCCAGCTGTCGATTGATACATACGTGCAAAAAGGAAAAGAGTATCGCGAACAGCTGGCCAATCATCGGTAATAACGCCTTGAACGCTCTCCCACCTACGCTAAACGCTTAAAGGTGGGAGATTCTTGAGAACACCCGCCTCACAGCAAGCTGTTAACCAAGCCATCCCCGCCCACTTCAAGTGGGGGGGCTTCTCGGCGCGAGATGATCAAAACAAAATCATCAGAGAACAGATGGTTGCACGAAAAAACGATATTCGCGGCCATCTGTTCGTACAGCTTTTAAAAGAAAAAGAGCCAGCCAGAGGGCATGGCTCTTCGTTTATGATTCATCCGTGTTTTGCACAATCATCTTCCACACTCGAAAAACCGTTTCAATGCGGCGAGGCGGTGTTTTTCCGAACTTGCTTTCTGTTTCATTGGCAAAAGATGAATGATTCCTGATCTCAATGCTTCTACCGCTTCTAACAAACATTCGTTGCTGCTTGGGTGCGGACAAAAAGGGAATTTCATGTCTTCCTCTCGCGCCGCTAGAAATTCATCACTTTTTCGATGGCATGCAAAACGCGCGACGGCGTTGGCAAATAATCGTCTTCATAGGCGAAAAACGGAACCGGAACGTCAAATCCCGTCACCCGTTCGACTGGTGCATGTTGATAGAAAAACGATGTGTCATTGATGACGGCGAGAATGTCATTGGCTAACCCACCGGTCGCATGCGCTTCTTGGACAATGACGGCTCTTCCTGTCTTTTGCACCGACTCGGCAATCATATCTTTATCGAGCGGGTAAAGGGTGCGCAAGTCGATGACATCGGCATCAATCCCTTTTTTCGCCGCCTCTTCCGCCGCCTTCATGGCGACCGGCACCATAGCGCCCCAGGCGATGACGGTCACGTCGTCCCCTTCGCGAAGTTTTTTTCCTTTGCCAATTTCAATCGCATATTTTCCTTCCGGAACGTCCTCACGAAACGCCCGATAGCTGCGCATCGGTTCCAAAAAGAGGACAGGGTCCGGGTCTTCAATCGCGGCGATGAGCAACCCTTTGGCGTCATACGGCGACGCGGGGCAGACGACTTTGATGCCTGGCATATGGGTAAACAGCGCTTCCGTGCTGTCCGAATGAATTTCCGGGGCCCGCACGCCCGCGCCGTACGGGGCGCGAATGACCAAGGGCACGGTAAAATGCCCTCTCGTCCGCGCACGCATGCGTGCCGCATGGGTCATGATTTGTTCATAGGCTGGATAGATAAAACCTAAAAACTGAATTTCTACGACAGGACGAAATCCACCAAGCGCCATTCCAATCGCTGCACCCGTAAATCCAGCTTCGCTTAACGGAGTGTCAATCACCCTCTGTTCGCCAAATTCCTCCAGCAATCCGTCCGTGGCGCGAAACACCCCGCCGTTTTTCCCGACGTCTTCTCCGAGCACGATGACATCTTCACGCTCTTTTAACATGATGCGAAGCGCGTCATTGACCGCTTGCACAAGGGTCAGCGATTTCGTCCCCACCTCGGTGATCATCTTTCCATCCCCCGCTTCCACTGAAGATACGCTTCTTTCTGCTCCGCAATCGTCCATGTCGGTTGGGCGAACACAAAGTCAAACATGTCCGACGCATCCGCCTTTGGATAACGTTCCATTTCGGCCACCGCCTGCTCGATTTCGGCGTTCACTTCCTCTTGCACTTGATTCGCCCACTTTTCATCCCACCAGCCTTCCCGCTGCATCAACCGCTCGACCCGCTTAATCGGATCGGTTGTTTCGCGCCGTTTTTGGCTTTCCTCCTGGTCGCGGTATCTGGACGGGTCATCGGACGTCGTATGGGCGCCATAACGCCATGTCACCGCTTCGATTAACGTCGGCCCCCCTCCGTTTCTCGCCCGCTCGAGCGCCTCAGTTGTTTTGAAATACACGGCAAACACGTCATTTCCATCGATGCGAAGGCCGGGAATATCGTACGCCAACGCTTTTTGCGCGATCGTTTTTGTCTTCATCTGACGGGTGATCGGAACAGAAATCGCATATTGGTTGTTTTGGTTGAAAAAGACGACAGGCGCGTTGAAAACGCTCGCGAAATTCAATCCCTCATGGAAATCTCCTTCTGATGTCGCCCCATCACCGAAGTACACAATCACCGCATTTTTCGTCCCCTTCCATTTTTCGGCGCACGCCGCCCCCGCTGCATGAGGGAGTTGCGTGGCAATCGGAACGCTCGGCGGAACGATTTTTTTTCCCTCAGGTGGAACACACCCTTCCGTCCGCCCTTTCCAGTATAAAAGCGTTTGCGTTAAGGAACGGCCGAACGTCATCATCGCCCCATGATCGCGATAGGTCGGAAACATCCAATCACCATCGTTGAGTGCAAGCGCGCTTCCGACTTGACACGCCTCTTGCCCTTCGTACGGCACATACGTCCCGATGCGCCCTTGCCGCTGCAGGCTGATACATTTTCGGTCAACCATTCTCGTGCGAATCAGATGGCGGTACATCGTCATCGTCAATTCTTTCGTGATTTGTTCACGATATTCAGGCTGCACAATCGTTCCTTCTTCATTCAATACTTGCACAATCGGAAAATCGAGTTCCATGCCATTCCTCCTCCCCATGGTATTTGAATGGCTGATCGATCAGCTCAATACCGCACGATCGCTTGCGAGCTGTTCCCCGCGAATGCGTTGGAATTCTGCGAGCAACTTTTCTACCGTTAAGCTTTTCTTTTCATTCTCATCCACTTCGAAAATGATCTGCCCTTTATCCATCATGATGAGGCGGTTTCCTAAATCGATGGCCTGCTGCATATTATGGGTGACCATCAAGGTCGTCAATCGATATCGCTCCACAATCTCTTTTGTTAAGTTGGTGATCAACTCCGCTCTGGCTGGATCGAGAGCCGCTGTATGTTCATCGAGCAGCAAAATGGCAGGTTCGGTGAAGGTCGCCATAAGCAAAGACAACGCCTGCCGCTCTCCGCCCGAGAGCAAGCCGACTTTCGCCTGAAGACGGTTTTCTAAACCGAGATGAAGGGTGGAGAGCAACTCGCGAAAATCATCGCGCCGTTTTTTCGTCACTCCGCGGCGGAGCGTGCGCTTTTGATTGCGTGTATACGCCATCGCCAAATTCTCCTCAATCGTCATGTTTGGCGCCGTTCCGGCCATCGGATCTTGAAACACCCTTCCGATATAGCGGGAGCGGACGTATTCCGGCATCATGGTGACATCTTGACCGTCAATCCAAATCGTCCCTTCATCAGGAAACAACACTCCTGAAATCAAATTCATCAAGGTTGATTTTCCTGCTCCGTTGCTGCCGATCACAGTGACAAAATCTCCTTTTCGAAGTGTTAAATGAATGTTTTGGAGCGCGATCTTTTCGTCAGGCGTTCCCTCATGAAACACTTTATAAATCCCTTTTAACTGCAACATCCGCCTCACCCTTTCCCGTTGCGGCAACGTCCATCACCTGCGCTCGATTCCATCTTTTTTCTTCTTTGCGTTTTTTCTCTTTTTGTTGACGAACCATTTGCGGAACAACGAGCGCCAAAATGACAATGCATGCCGTAATGAGCTTCACATCCCCTGTTTCGAGAAATTGGACGCGCAAAGCGAGACTCACAACAATGCGGTAAATGATCGCTCCACCGATCACGGCAAGCGTGGCTCGCGCGATCGTTTTCGTTCCAAATACCGCTTCGCCGATAATGACAGAAGCCAGACCGATAATGATCATGCCAATTCCCATCCCGACATCGGCAAACGCGCCGTACTGGGCAACAAGCGCCCCCGAGAACGCGACCATGGCATTGGAAAGGCCCAACCCTAAGACAATGAGCAAATTGGTGTTCGCCGACAGGCTGCGAATCATGCGCGGATTATCGCCCGTCGCCCGAATCGCAAGCCCAATTTCCGTCTGTAAAAACCAGTCTGTGAACCATTTAAACAAAAGAGCAAGCAACGTCATCGACAGGAGAATTCCCCATGTTTTCGCCGCGGCCGAGTCAAGTCCGATTTTCGTCCCCCATTCTTGAATGGTTGTAAAAACCGTCTTCTCATTCAAAAGCGGCACGTTCGAACGCCCCATGATGCGAAGATTGATCGAATAAAGCGCAATCATCATTAAAATGCCCGACAAAAGCGGATTGACCTTCCCTGCTGTATGAAGAAGCCCGGTCATACACCCGGCAGCGAATCCAACGAAAAGCGCCAGACACGTCGCCACAAACGGATTGATCCCGTTGACAATCAACGTCGCCGCCACAGCAGCTCCTGTCACAAAGCTGCCGTCCACGGTTAAATCAGGGAAATCCAACACACGAAACGACAAATACACTCCCAGCGCCATAATGGCGTAAATCAGTCCCGATTCCACTGCTCCCGTGATGGACGCCAGCAACAGCACTCATCCTTTCATTCGATGTATTCCGCCATTTGATCCCATTCAGGCTTCAGTTTGATTCCTTGTTTTTCCGCTGCTTGTTTATTGATCACCAATTTTAATTTTTTCGGATATTCTGGTTTGATCTCTGATGGTTTGGCTTCTCCTTTTAAAATGGCGACTGCCATTTGCCCCGCTTGATAGCCGATATCGTAGTAATCAAACCCATACGCCGCAAAACAGCCTCGTTTTAATGAATCGAGCTCTCCCGTAAAAACAGGGATTTTTTTCTCGTTGGCAACGCTGACAACCGATTCAATGGCAGATACAACGGTGTTGTCCGTCACGATGTAAAACACATCTGCCTTGCCAACTAACGACTCTGCCGCCTGTTTCACCTCGGCTGTGGTCGAAACGGAGGCTTCCACCAACTTCAAATCCGTATGTTTCGCCGCTTCCTTCACTTTTTCAATTTGCGCCAACGAGTTTTGTTCGCCCGCGTTATAAATAAGCCCAACGGTTTTCGCATCCGTTTGCTCATCGATGAATTGAATCGTTTTGCGAATCGCATCGGGATGGCTGTCCGTTGTTCCCGTGATGTTTTCCCCTGCCTTGTCCATCGATGGAACTAAACCGGCGCCGACCGGATCCGTCACGGATGTAAACACAATGGGAATGTCTTTCGTCGCATTGAGCGCACTTTGCGCGCTCGGAGTCGAGTTGGCAAAAATAAGGTCAACCCCATCCGATACAAAGTTATTGGCGATCGTTTGGCTGTTATTCATGTCGCCTTGGGCATTTTGGATATTGTACCGAACATTTTTCCCCTCTTTAAATCCCCCGTCTTCGAGCGCCTTTTTAAATCCATTGAAGGCAGCATCTAACGATGGATGTTGAATGATTTGGGTGACGCCAATCGTAAACGTTTTCTGCTTTCCATCTTCTTTCGCACCGTTCGTCGCGGCCTTCTCTTCTCCCCCACAGCCTGAGAGTGCCAAAACTCCGAAAACGACCGGTATCGCGAATCGTTTGATCGCTTGTTTCATGAATGATTCCTCCTCGCCTCTTTGATCGCTGCTTTCCAAAAGGATTTTTCTCTGAATTAAAAAATAAGGTATTATATTACGTATTTTCAGACATTTTTTCATATGGATAGACTCGGCATTAACGTCGAATATCCCACTTCGGCCGCTTTTGGTGCGTGAAAAAATGATTGCGGCGTTTGCGTTTCTCGAGCCGCTCTTCGCAAAATTGATCGGCTGCCTCGATCGTCGTTATTCCTTCCGATTCAGCCCGCGCATAAATGGCGAGCAGCGTATCATAAATCGCTTTCGTTTTCGCCAACACCCGCTCTTTGTTCGCTCCGTACAGTTCATCGGCCACTTGAATGAGGCCGCCGGCGTTGACGATATAATCGGGGGCATACATGATGCCCTTTTCTTTCAACATACGGGCGTGGCGTTTGTCAGCCAGCTGATTGTTCGCCGAACCGACGACCGCTTTCACTCGCAGCTCGGCGATCGTTTCATCGTTGATGACGCCGCCAAATGCGCACGGGACGAACACATCGGCTTCGACGCGATAAATATCCGTTCCGTTCACCGGCTTGACGGACGCCCCGATTTGCTTGCCGTACGCCACGACCTCTTTGACTGCCGCTTCGTTCAAATCGCACACATACAGATCCGCCCCTTCTTCAAGCAAACGAAGCGCCACTTTTTTTCCGACTTTTCCGAGCCCTTGCACCGCATACGTTTTGCCATGCAAATGCTTGCTGCCAAACACAACATCGTTCGTCGCCTGAATGCCGTAAACAACGCCCTCGGCGGTCGGCACGGATGAGTCGCCGCTTCCGCCATACGCTTCCGGAACGCCGACGATGCAATTCGTCTCTTTCAGCGCGTGCACAAAATCGTCCGGCGTCGTCCCCATATCCGTGCCCGTGTAAAACCGGCCGCCTAATGACTCCACGAACTGGCCGAAAGCGCGAAACAATTCCGGCGATTTGTCTTTGCGCGGATCGCCGATGATCACCGCCTTGCCGCCGCCAAAATCGACATCGGCAGCCAAGCATTTATACGTCATCCCTTTCGACAGCCGAAGCGCATCGGCGAGCGCCTCTTCCGTCGTGGCATACGGATGCATCCGACAGCCGCCGAGCGCCGGCCCAAGAGCCGTGCTATGAATGGCGATGATCGCCCTTAGGCCGGTCGCTTCATCGAGACAAAACACCACCTGTTCATGTTCACGCATTTGGAAAAACAAATCCAATCTTTGTGACATGTTTGGCGATAGCATGACATTCATCGCTTCCCCTCTCCTTTGCTTCACCGCTTGAAAGCGTTTTCAAGTTAATATAACAAAAAATATTATCACGTTAAAATAACGTAATACTATTTTTATAGTAACGATGTTCATTGTTAGTGTCAATCCTCTATCAACCAATTTTTCATCGCCAAAAAAAGACGCCGTTTGACAGGCGTCTTCGTTCGATCAGCGAAATAGTGTGGATAATGATTGCCACTGCGTTTTGGCTTCTGTCATCATTTGTTCAAACAGCTCGGCCACCGTTGGCACGCCATCGATGAGGCCAGCGATTTGCCCCGCGTTGATAAATCCTTCATGGAAATCGCCGAGGAGGGCGCCGCGGCGATGACGATCCTCCGATGTATATTCTTGAAACTGCTCGAGCGGCATGCCTTGCTGTTCATACTCCAGCAGCTTCTCGACATACGGCGTGCGCATGACGCGGCGGATGCGCCCGACCGAACGGCCGACAATGACCGTTTCATTTTCTTTCGCCTCGACAAGCCGCTGTTTATACGCGTCATGAAACGGCGCTTCCTTCGTGGCCACAAGCCTGGTGCCGAGCTGCACCCCTTGGGCGCCGAGAGCCAGCGCGGCAAGCAGCCCGCGCCCATCGCCGATGCCGCCCGCGGCGACGACGGGGATGCGGACGGCGCTGACGACTTGCGGAATGAGCGTCATCGTCGTCAGCTCGAGCGGCGAGTTGATTCCCGCCGCCTCATACCCCTCAGCGACGACGACATCCGCCCCGGCCGCCTCCGCTTTTTTCGCTTGGCTGACCGAGGCGACGACGACGATCACCTTGATGCCATGTTCCGCAAAACGTGGAATCCACGGCGCCGGATTGCCAGCTGAAAGCGAAACGACCGGCACTTGATGGCGGATGACAAGTTCGGCGATCTCCGCGGCGTGCGGCGTCACCTGCAGCGGGATGTTCACAGCAAACGGACGGTTGGTGCGCCGCTTCGTTTCAATAATCAGCGCCTCCACCTCATCGGGCGTCATCGTTCCGGCTCCGATCGTTCCAAGCCCCCCCGCTTCCGATACGGCGCTCGCCAGCTCGGCGTTGCTGATGTTGCCCATCCCCCCTTGAATGATCGGATAACGAAGATCAAGCAAACGACAAACATCATTCATTATATTCACACCCCGTGAAAAATACGTTATATATAAACGATACCATATTTTTTAGAAGATGCGAATGGTTGATTTATATAACGAAGAAAAAACGAACACCAATTAAACCGTATGAATTTCCTTTGAAGCCTATTTTCACCAGTGAAGACTGCCGTAAGTCAACACCGCGCCCCACAGCGATGAAAAATCGACAACGATTGGTGGGCGTCCACACCAATGATGATCGTTTGGACGACAACATGCTTCTTCCACGTTGCCGTACCGAACGTTCCATGAACGTCAAACAGGATGCACAGCTGTTGTTGCGCCGTGCATCCCGGTTCATTCCACCGATATCTCTTCCTCTTCTTTTTTGTCAAGCTCTGCCCCTTCTTGAAACACCGCTTCAAAGAAACGGCTGGCCGGTGCCGCGAGTTGTTGATAATAGTCGTTGAACAAGGCGGCCGCATGGCTTCCCATCCACTCATTCGGCAACAGCTCTTCCGGCAAGCCGGGGTCGATGAACAAAAATTTTCGGTATTCATGGACGAGCTTCGTCCGCTCGACAAAACATTCCGCGTCCGACATTTCGCCGCGCTCGATTTTATGTTTGTCAATCACATATTTTTGACTGTAGACCGCAATAAACTGCTCGTATTTTTGGTTGATCTCTTCTAAGTTCCAGCACTTTTCCACAAGCTGCTTATTCGTATGCGGTCCATCGTATTCGGCAAGAAAGAAGTCGACATACGGGCGGATGTCATACTTGTCGATCAAGTCGTACACTTGTTGCTCCAAATTATTCGGTGAAATCCAGCAGCTGTTGGAAATCGTGCCGAAACCGCTCCAAACAAGCTCCTTTCGCAGTTCATCGCGCAAATGCCGCTTATCCTCAGGAATCGTATAGATGAGAATGCGCCATTTCCCGTCCCAATGCTCGGGGCGCGTTTTGTAAATGCGCCGCGCCGCTTCTTCCATCCGCTTGACGCCGCGTTCCGTGAGCGAATAGTAGCTTTTATTGCCGCGTTTTTCCGCGCGAATCCAGCCTTGTTTGCTCATGCGCGACACCGCCGCCCGCACCGCTTGGTCGTTATGGCCGAACTCGCGGAGGAGGCGGATTAGGCTCCCGATCCAAATTTTTTCGGCTACGTTTTCGACTGACGGCNAGTAGCTTTTATTGCCGCGTTTTTCCGCGCGAATCCAGCCTTGTTTGCTCATGCGCGACACCGCCGCCCGCACCGCTTGGTCGTTATGGCCGAACTCGCGGAGGAGGCGGATTAGGCTCCCGATCCAAATTTCACCGCCGTAATGGCGGATGTAGTCGCCGTAAATCGTAAAGATCATTGAGCGTGTGTTCATTGTGAATGGGCTCCCTTTATCTTGTTTTCGAAATATAATCGTAACAAACTTTTATCACGCTGGCAAGACGGACGAAAAAACAAAAGGAATAAAAAAGAGCCGCACCGCTAAAAAAGCAGGCGGCTCTCAACGGCATGCAAACATGCGGCCGCAGCTTCGGCAGCTTCATCAACTTAGGCAGACGTCATTCAACCAGACCGGCTGTATGACGGGCCGTCGTCTGAACATAACCATCCTTTCCGCCGAACGAAGACAAGGCGCTCTCACCGTTCGTCCGCGTTTTTCACAATCGTCGCGATTCCTTGGCCGACGCCGATGCACATCGTTGCCAAGCCATAGGTGACGCCGCGTTTTCGCATTTCGTAAATCAATGTCGTCAAAATGCGGGCGCCGCTCGCGCCAAGCGGATGGCCAAGGGCAATCGCTCCCCCGTTGACGTTCACTTTCGCCCGATCGAGCTCAAGCTGCCGGATGCATTCCAGCGCTTGCGAGGCAAACGTTTTCGGCGTATTTTTGAAGCAAATTCGNCCGGGCAGCCGTAAAATCCAGCCGAAAACGCAACGCTTTGCGTGTCGCAAAAATCGGGCCTATCCCCATCACCGCCGGTTCGACGCCGGCGACAGCCGAAGTGACATAAACCGCCAGCGGCTTGAGGCCGAGTTCCTTCGCCTTCTCTGCGCTCATGACTAGCAGCGCCGCCGCCCCGTCGTTGACGCCGGAAGAGTTGCCGGCCGTCACCGTGCCGTTTTCAAACAATGGGGGCAGCTTCGCCAGTTTCTCAAGCGTCGTATCCGGACGCGGATGCTCGTCTTTATCGACGACAACGCGGTTGCCTTTTCGATCGTGATAAACGACCGGCACGAGTTCATCGGCAAACCGATTCGTTTCGATCGCTTGTTTCGCTTTCATTTGGCTTTCGTAAGCAAACTCATCTTGCGCCTCGCGCGTAATGCCGAATCGCTTCGCCACATTTTCCGCCGTTTGCGGCATGCTGTCGGTGCCATACATTTCGTGCATTTTCGGATTGATAAAGCGCCAACCGATCGTTGTGTCATACATCTCGATGTTGCCGCGCGGAAAATCGCTTGACGGTTTGGCCATGACAAACGGGGCGCGCGTCATGCTTTCCACGCCGCCGGCGATCATGATATCGGCCTCATTGGCCAAAATCGCCCGCGCCGCATAATTGACCGCATCAAGCCCTGAACCGCACAGCCGATTGACCGTCACCCCTGCGACCTCAATCGGCAGCCCGGCCAACAGCGCCGCCATGCGGGCGACGTTTCGGTTGTCCTCGCCGGCTTGGTTGGCGTTTCCAAAGACAACGTCATCAATTTGCTCGACCGGCACATTCGGATTTCGCTCGATGAGCGCTCGAATGACAACAGCCGCCAAATCATCCGGCCTGACTTCTTTTAGCGCGCCCTTGTAGCGGCCAATCGGTGTGCGCACCGCATCCACAATCACGACTTCTCTGCCCATGTTCTCTCCCTTCCTTTTCTAGCGAATCAGCTGTTTTCCCGATTCGTATAGTCATAGACGCCGCGGCCGGTTTTGCGGCCAAGCCGCCCCGCTTTGACGTATTGCTCCAAAAGCGGCGCCGGGCGGTATTTTTCTCCGAGTTTTTCGTGCAAATATTTTAAGTTGTTCAATCTCGTATCAAGCCCAACTAAATCAGCGAGCTCAAACGGCCCCATCGGGAAATTGAGGCCGAGCTTGATCGCCTTGTCGATCTCTTCGGGCGTCCCGACCCCTTCTTGCAGCATGTAAAACGCTTCATTGCCGACAAGGGCGCTGATCCGGCTCGTGACAAACCCAGGAAATTCATTGACAACCACTGTCTCTTTTCCCATTCGCTCGGCCGCTTCTTTGGCCACTTGCGCCGTTTCGTCGCTCGTCTCAAGGCCACGGATGATTTCCACAAGCTTCATTTTATGAACCGGATTGAAAAAATGCATGGCGATCACCCGCTCCGGCCGCTTCGTGAACGAACCGATTTCGGTCGGACTCATGGTGGATGTATTCGTCGCAAAATAGCACGACGCCGGTGCATGGGCGTCAATCGTCTCGAACACTTGCTTTTTCAATTCAAGCTTTTCCGGCACCGCCTCGATCACCAAATCGGCATCGCGCACAGCGGCCGCCAAATCAAGTGAATACGACAGGCGCGCCTCGGCTTCTTGCCGCTCGCTGTCGGTCAATTTCCCTCGAGCGACCCCTTGTTCAAAAATCAAAGCAATCTCCTTCTGGGCGCTCTCCAATTGTTCTTGCTTAATGTCCACTAAAGTCGTCTGGAACCCGCCGACAGCGCCGACATACGCAATGCCTCTCCCCATCACGCCGCTGCCGACGACAACAAGGCGTTCGATCATCGTCTTCCCCCTCTCCTGCTTTCGCATATGACGGCTGATGCATCAAGCCGGCGTGCCTTTCGCCAAGCAGCGGATGCCGTCAAATGAATGGGCACCCCATCACGAGCGACGGGGTGCTCGGCAAACGAGCGGGCGTGTCTCTCCACGCTTGCCCTAACCGGCTCTTGCCTTCAAGGGCGGCAAACTGAACGTTGCTTCCAAGGACGCGACCCGCTCTCGTATAGTAGCAAACGCAAAACGGAGAAAATCTTAGACGCCAAACGGATTAAGCGGACGCGGACCGTAATACGACAGCACGCTTTTCGTTTCTGTGTACAAATCAAGCGCCTCGACAGACAGCTCACGCCCAAATCCGGACTGTTTGTAGCCGCCAAACGGCGTGCCTGGGAAAGCGGAGAATGGGCTGTTGACCATGACAATGCCGGAGCGCAGCTGTTTCGCTACGCGAACGGCGCGGCCATGATCTTTCGTCCAGATCGCGGCGGCCAGTCCATAGTCGCTGTCGTTCGCCAATTCAATGGCTTCGGCTTCATCGCGGAATTTCATCACGACGACAACCGGTCCAAAAATTTCTTCACGAACCGCTTTCATTTGATGGTTCACGTTCGTCAAAATCGTCGGTTCATACCAGTAACCGTTTTCAAACCCAGCGACAACTGCCTCTTTTCCCCCGGCGGCGACCGTCGCTCCGTCGGCGACAGCCGATTGCACGTATTCGTCAATCACTTCCAGCTGCCCGCGGCTGATGATCGCCCCAACATGCGTGCCGGCATCAAACGGGTCGCCGAGTTTCAGCTGCTTCGTTTTGGCCACGAACGCTTCCATAAACGCGTCATAGATGCTTTCATGCACATACAAGCGGGAACGCGCCTCGCACGATTGGCCGCTGTTGTAGAAAATGCCGAACAATGAGCCGGCGACAGCGGCTTCTAAATCAGCGTCCGCAAACACAAGGCTTGGCGATTTGCCCCCCAGCTCGAGCGTCACCCGTTTTAATGTTTTCGACGCCTTCTCCATAATTTCCTTCCCCACCGGCGTCGATCCGGTAAACGCCACTTTGTCGACGAGCGGATGTTCGACCAAATAGTCCCCAACTTCCGCTCCGGCGCCCGTCACCACATTGACGACCCCTTCCGGCACGCCGGCCTCATGGCAAATTTCCGCCAGCACAAGGCAGGTGAGCGGCGTCAGCGACGCCGGTTTAACGACGACCGAGCATCCAGCGGCAATGGCAGGCGCGATTTTCCAAGCCGCCATCATGAGCGGATAGTTCCAAGGAATGATTTGGGCGCACACACCGACAGGCTCTTTTTCTGTATAGTTGTGAAACGCGCCCGGCATCGGGTTGACCGCCCCGCGGTGCCCAATGATCGCCCCGGCGAAAAATTCAAAGTCTTCAATCGCCTGCATCACTTGCCCTTGAGCAGCCGACAACGCTTTGCCGGTATTCAAAATTTCCAATTCCACCAATTCATTAAAACGTTCGCGCATGATGGCCGCAATTTGGTACAAGATGCGCGCCCGTTTTTGCACCGGAAAATGACGCCATTTCCCACGGTCAAACGCTTGCCTTGCCGCCTGCACCGCCCGTTCGGCATCCTCGCGCGTCCCTTTGGCGACGCGGGCGACCGGTTCGCCAGTGGCNTCGCCTGCATCACTTGCCCTTGAGCAGCCGACAACGCTTTGCCGGTATTCAAAATTTCCAATTCCACCAATTCATTAAAACGTTCGCGCATGATGGCCGCAATTTGGTACAAGATGCGCGCCCGTTTTTGCACCGGAAAATGACGCCATTTCCCACGGTCAAACGCTTGCCTTGCCGCCTGCACCGCCCGTTCGGCATCCTCGCGCGTCCCTTTGGCGACGCGGGCGACCGGTTCGCCAGTGGCCGGATTGGTCACCACAAATGTTTCGCCCGAGGCGCTTTCGACCCGCTCCCCGTTCACAATCAAATGATAGAAATCACGTTTGGTCGGCATCGGTTCCATTTTCTTTTGTTTGACAGTCGCCATCGTTTTTTCCCCCTTGCTTAGTTTCCTTGGAATAGTGGTTTTCGTTTTTCAAAGAACGCCTTGACGCCTTCGCGGTGGTCGGATGTCAATCCCGCAATGCGCTGGCATTCCGCTTCCCGTTCGAGGTAGCGGTCAAACGTCGTTTCCTCGCTTTCGCGAAGCAGCCGTTTGATGAGTCCAATCGCCTTCGTTGGCATGGCAGAGAGCCGCTCGGCAAACTGCTTTACTTCCTCCTCCCAATCAGAGAGAGGAATCACCTTTGTCGCCAGTCCGAGCGCAGCTGCTTCCTCGGCGGTCACTTTTTCCCCGAGCACCGCAAGCTCAAGCGCCTTCGCCCTCCCGACAAGACGCGGCAAATAGTAGAGATGGCCCGCGTCCGGCACAAGACCGACGTGAATAAACGCGGGAGCGAAACTCGCCTTTTCCGAGAGAAGCCGGAAATCACACGCCAGCGCCAAGCTCATGCCCGCGCCGGCCGCCGCCCCGTTCACCGCTGCGACAACCGGTTTTTCAAGATGATGAAGCGCTTTCATCATCGGCGCGTATCGGGAGCGCAACACGTCGCCATGGTCCATTTCTTCCGTCACGCCGCTCAAATCTTCCCCCGCACAAAACGCCCGGCCGGCGCCTGTGATCACCACGCAGCGGACGTTTGGATCCGCCCCTGCTTGTTTTAGCGCCTTTGTCACTTCCGCATTCATCTGCTCCGTAAACGCATTGAGCTGATCAGGGCGGTTGAGCGTCAGCCAGGCGACTTGTCCCTTCACTTCATAACGGATCGTTTCGTACATCGAACGCCCCCNGCGTATCGGGAGCGCAACACGTCGCCATGGTCCATTTCTTCCGTCACGCCGCTCAAATCTTCCCCCGCACAAAACGCCCGGCCGGCGCCTGTGATCACCACGCAGCGGACGTTTGGATCCGCCCCTGCTTGTTTTAGCGCCTTTGTCACTTCCGCATTCATCTGCTCCGTAAACGCATTGAGCTGATCAGGGCGGTTGAGCGTCAGCCAGGCGACTTGTCCCTTCACTTCATAACGGATCGTTTCGTACATCGAACGCCCCCCTTATTTTCCTTGGAAGCGCGGTTTTCGTTTTTCGAGGAATGCCGCCATTCCTTCTTTTTGGTCTTCCGAGGCGAACAATAGGTAAAAGTTTTTCCGCTCAAATTGCATGCCTTCATACAGCGGATAGTCGACCGCTTTCTGCACCGCCTCTTTGATCAGCCGGAGAGCCAAAGGCGGCTGTTCAGCGAGACGCCCGGCCAGCCTCATCGTTTCTTCCATTAAAAGCTCCGGGCTGACGACGCGGTTGACAATCCCCAGCTGCTCGGCTTCTTTCGCCGACATACGCGCCCCAGTCCAAAGCCACTCGAGCGCCCGCTTCGGACCGATGAGCTTTGTCAGCCGCTGCGTGCCTCCCGCACCTGGCATGACGCCAAGGTTCACTTCTGGAAAGCCAAATTCGGCCGCCGACGACGCGACAATCAAGTCGCACGAAAGCGCCAGCTCAAAACCTCCCCCTAGCGCCAACCCGTTCACAGCGGCGATCATCGGCGTTTTCACGATGGACAGGCGATCCCAATCGGCAAACTGGTTCAGCCACTCAAGACGAATGGGGTCATCTTTTGCCATCTCTTGAATATCCGCCCCAGCCGCAAACGCCCGTCCACGCCCGGTCAACACAATGACACGCACCTTCTCATTCCGATCAAACGCTTCCACTGCCGCAACGATTTCCGCCACCATTTGACGGCTCAGCGCATTCAATACATCAGGACGGGCGAGCTCGATGATGCCGACCGCTCCCTCTTGACGCGCCGCAATGGAAACAAACTCACTCATGTTCCACTTCCTCACCGACCATAAAGGTGACGAGGTCGCCGGCAAATGACATGACATCTTTTGCCGATGCCTTCGCTTCTTTCGTTTTCATCGCCTCTTGAAACGCCTCTTGACTATCGTAATACATTTCACACAACAAATAATACTCGCTTTCCGTCCCCATCGGCGTCCCCGTAATTTTCGTCACCTTGATTTTTCGGAGGCCAGGAATTTTTTCCGTCAACGGCACATGCGTCCCATAATAATGGGCGTCAAACTGCTCCTTATCTTTCGGCTGTTTGTACAAGGCGATCATTTTAAACATCACGAACGTCCCCTTCCCCTTTTCTTATCCTGAAATTAATACGGGCTTCATCGCCTCAAACGGATTTTTGCATTGTTTGCAGTAGAAAATGCTGCGGCAGGCGGTCGGGCCAAACAAATTTTCCATGACGGTCCGCTCCGCCCCGCAATATGGACACGCCACTTGCCATGCCCCTGACGGCATTTGCCGCGGCGGCGGAGCGATGCCAAACTGCTTCAGCCGCTCCCGTCCGGCTTCGCTGATCCGGTCGGACGTCCACGGCGGATGGCGGAGAAACTCAACCGTCACCGCCGAGGCCCCTGCTTGCTTCACCGCTTCCTCAACCCGAGTGCGGATGATATCAAGCGCCGGACACCCGAGAAACGTCGGCAGCAGACAGACCGAGACCGCTCCATCCCGAACGTCAACCTGTTCCACCATCCCAAGATCGACAATGCTAATCGAATGAATTTCTGGGTCTTTCACCGTTTCTAACGCTTTCCAAACCTCTTCATTTGTCATGGTTCTCCCTCACAGTTTCCAACCCGCTGCCGTTTTTCCCGCTTTGGCTGCCTAGTGCCGCCAATGCTGCGCCGTTTTGCTCCTTCAACAAACACTTCGCCGTCACAAAGAGGCGTCATGCCCAACGCCGCACGTTGGCCAACAGCGGCGCGGACATTACCATATCGCATGCGGGACGGCGCGGTATACTTCTGACAACGTCGCCAGCGCTTCGTCCAAATCCGGCGTATGTTCGCCGTTGCGGCCGTTGCCATGTTTCATGCCAAACGGCATCGGCCAATCAAGCCCCACTTCGGCAAACGCCGGCGCCAGCGCGGCAATCGTGTTTTCCGTCAGCACCTTTTCCTCATCAATCAGCCCCCACCGCACCATTTCCGTTCCTTTCGCCCCGAGCGTCAATACGCCGGCAAAATCAGCGGCCACATCCTGAATGGCTTTGGTCATTCGCGTCCGCGCTTCCAAAGGGGCATTCGTCAGCTGGACAAACCACGTATGCCAATGAAGCAAATGGTAGTGCAGCTCTACTTGAATTTTCGCTGCCACTTCCGCGAGCGGGGCATAGCTGCTTTTGGTCAGCGACTCGAGACGGACGCGCTTCGCCTGCGTATAAAAATATTGGCGAACAACGGTAAACGCCCAATCATAGCGAGGCTCACGCAAATAATGCCCCGGGCCGTTCGCCCGTTCGAGCAAAACCGCATTGCGCCGGGCCGAAGCCGGACGTGCGTGCGCCAGTTCGTCGGCTGATCCACAGCCAAGATCTTCAAGCAGCTGATAATACATGGCCGCATGCCCCATCGTATCTTGGCTGATGGAAGAAAACGCAATATCCTCCTCGATATGCGGCGCCAACCCAAGCCATTCCGAGCCGCGGTAGGCAAGCAAAAAATCATCATCCGCGAGCTGAAACAATAGCTCGACAAGCGCCTCTTGACCGTCTGGATGGAAGTGAATCGGTTTTTCGCTCATCGCCGAATCTCGCCTTTCCATGACAAAATTTCCTTCTCGTCAAGCACGTTTTGCTCATATTTGCGCCATCGTTTCTTTAAATCCCCATATCCTCGCGTCAACCGGTAATCTTTGTTGTCAAGCCGCTTGAGCGCTGCTTTTTCCTCCTCACTCATTCGCCGGATATAGTCCCGCTTCACGACCCAAAGGTCCGCGACCGGCTCGCGGCGCATAAAGTTTTCCTGCGCCATCACGAGCGCGATCTCCTCATTGGGGGCAAGCAGACTGAATTGATGCTGCATCGGCGCATCCGGCGCTTTGCGGCTGAACACTTCAAACACTTGATAAAATCCTTGTTCTTTCCCCGCCATGGCCATCCCTCCTCATCCGGCCGTCCGTACGGCGCTGAGCGCCTCCCGCACCCACGCGTTCTGCTTATACGCCGTCCGCCGAAGCTCAAGCCGCTCCTGCGACTTCGGCCCGTTGTTGCGGATGATTTCTTTAAACCGCTCCCAATCCGGCTGCCGGTAAATCCATTGACCCTTCTCTTTGTCAAAATGCATTGTCTCATCAGGAATCTTCAGTCCGAGCGCCCAAATGCGCGGCACATATTTCGTAAAGAAGTCTTGGCGCAGTTGTTCATTCGTTTTCGTGCGGATGCGGTATTTGATCGTGATGTCTTGCTTCGAAGTTCCCGTCGTATCGGCCGTCGGCGGGCCAAAAAACATGAGCAACGCCTCCCACCAACGGTTGAGCGCCTCTTGCAACATCTCTTTCTGCTCCTTCGTCCCTTCGGCGAGCGCCAAAATGATCGACTCGCCATGCTGGGCGTGAAACACTTCCTCGGCGCAAATGCGCTTCAGCGCCCGCGCGTACGGTCCGTATGAGGCATCCAGCATGTTCGTCTGCGTCATAATCGCCGCTCCGTCGACGAGCCAGCCGATCAACCCGGCGTCCGCCCATGTCGGCGCTGGCATATGAAACACGTTATGAAACTTCAACCGTTCGTTCAATAAATCTTCGATAATATCTTCCCGTGTTTTGCCGAGCGGGGCCATCAAATCTTCCGCCACCCGAAGCAGCAGCTGGCCGTGCCCCATCTCATCCTGCACTTTCGCCATGATGCCAAGCTTGCGGCGCAGCGACGGCGCTTTCGGCACCCATTCTTTTTCCGGAAGCGCTCCCATAATTTCACTCACCGCATGCATCGCAATGAGCTTGATCAGCGTCACCCGATACTCATCCGGCATCCAGTCATCGGCTTCGATTTTTTCCCCCGCCTCGATGCGCTGCATAAACCGTTCGTATTTCTCCTCATCTGANAAGGGGGTGAAAAAAAGGATGCCGAAAATCCCATAATTTCACTCACCGCATGCATCGCAATGAGCTTGATCAGCGTCACCCGATACTCATCCGGCATCCAGTCATCGGCTTCGATTTTTTCCCCCGCCTCGATGCGCTGCATAAACCGTTCGTATTTCTCCTCATCTGACAGGCGGGTGAACGTCATCATAGCCGCCATCCCCCATCCACCTCTCGTTTAAAATATATAACGTTTGTTTAACGTTATTATATTTTAATGTCATATATTTTGCAATCGTTTTTTTTCTCTATCAGATGGATTGCGGCGCTTCAAGATGGCGGCGGTCAACGATGCGAACCGCTTTCCCTTCCGAGCGCGGGAGCGTTTTCGGCGAATGGAGACGGACGTCAATCGAAATGAGACAGTGCGTTTTCAACAATGACTGAATGCGCCGGGCAAGCAGAGCGGCCTGCTCGCTTTGCAAATCTCCGCCGACCTCGCTGTAAAAACGATCGGTCACTTCCGCATGCAGCTCGAGCGCTTCCAAATGGCCGTGACGGAGACGATGCAGCTGATAGTGCGGAGCCAGTTCCGAGACGCGAAGCAGATGGTGCTCAATTTCCGACGGGAACACATTGACGCCGCGGATGATGATCATATCATCAACCCGCCCCTTGACCCGCGACATGCGCGCCGTCGTCCGCCCGCAAGCACAACGCTCTCTCGTCACGGAAGCGATATCGCCTGTCCGGTAGCGGATGACCGGGAACGCCTCTTTCGTCAAGCTCGTAAAAACAAGCTCTCCTTCTTCCCCTTCCGCCACCGGCTCGAGCGTTTTCGGGTCGATCACTTCGACAAGGAAATGGTCCTCGGCGATATGGAGGCCGTTTTGCGCTTCATGGCACTCCATCGCCACCCCCGGGCCGATCACTTCACTCAGTCCGTAAATATCACATGCCTTCATATCAAACGTCTCTTCAAGCGTGCGCCGCATTTCCTCAGACCACGGTTCCGCACCGAAGATGCCGTATTTCAGCGATGTTTGCCGCGGATCTTTGCCCAGTTCTTTCATCCGCTCGGCAATGTTCAATACATAGGACGGCGTGGCGCAAATGACGGTCGGCTGAAAGTCTTCAATGATCATCACTTGCCGGTCGGTGTTGCCTCCGGATACCGGCACCGTCACCGCCCCAAGCCGCTCGCTGCCATAATGCAGCCCGAGCCCGCCGGTAAACAGCCCGTATCCATAAGCGTTGTGAATCACATCTCCCGGTTTCCCGCCGGCGATGACAATCGCCCGCGCCACAATGTCGGCCCAGCGCTCAATGTCCTGCTTCGTGTAAGCGACCACCGTCGGTTTGCCGCTTGTGCCGCTTGAAGCGTGCACACGGACGCATTGGGAAAGATCGACCGCGAGCAAACCAAACGGATAATGGTCCCGCAAATCCCGCTTTGTCGTAAACGGGAGTTTGCGCACATCCTCAAGCGTGCGAATATCCTCCGGCTTCACTCCGCATTCATCAAACCGTTGCCGGTAAAACGGCACCCGCTCATACACACGCTCCGCCGTCGCCCGCAGCCTCACAAGCTGGATCGCCTCCAGTTCGCTGCGTGCGGCCGTCTCAATGTCATGCAAAATCATCGTTTCCGCCCCCTCTTTTAAAGCGCTTTCATAAAAATGGAAAATACAAAACTATATAACGTTATACAAACGTTATATAGTTTTATCATGATATCTAATTTTAAAATAGGCTAAATATTTGAAAATGTCAACATATTTTCAGACCGACAAAGCTGTAAAAAAAGGAGGCGATGGACGCTCCTTTCCAAAATAAATGAAAGAGGCGGAAAAACCGCCTCTTTTGATCCTGATCGTCTAATGGCGTCCCTCGCGCGCTTGGAAGGGGACAACGCTCTTACAGAAATCCGCTAAATCTTCATAATCCCCCCCGTGCTCGCCGATGTGACGTGTTTCGAGTAGCGGGCGAGATACCCGGTTTTCACTTTTGGTTCAAAGCCTTTCCAGTTCGCTTTCCGGCGTTCGAGCTCTTCATCGGACAGCTTGACGTTGATCGTTCGTTTCACCGTATCGATCTCGATGATATCGCCGTCTTGGATGAAAGCGATCGGTCCGCCTTCCGCCGCTTCCGGTGAAACGTGGCCGACGGACAAGCCGCGCGAGGCGCCGGAGAAGCGGCCGTCGGTGACAAGCGCTACCTTCGTACCGAGCCCCATGCCGACGATTTGCGACGTTGGCGCAAGCATTTCCGGCATCCCTGGGCCGCCTTTTGGTCCTTCGTAGCGGATGACGACGACATGACCCGGCTTGATTTTGCCGCTGGCGATGCCTTCAAGCGCCTCTTCCTGCGAATCAAACACGATCGCCGGACCTTCATGGCGCGTGATGCCGCCTTGGACCGCGCCGGTTTTGATGACGGCGCCGTCCGGCGCTAAGTTGCCGAACAAAATGGCGAGCCCGCCCGTTTCCGAATACGGGTTGTCAATCGGGCGGATGACATCGTAGTTTTTCACTTGGCAGCCGGCGATGTTTTCACCGAGTGTTTTGCCGGTGACAGTCAGCGTATCTAAATGAAGCGTGCCTTCTTTTTTCGCCAGCTCGTTCAACACCGCCGAGACGCCGCCGGCTTCGTGCAAGTCTTCAATGTAATGCACATCCGACGCCGGCGCGAGTTTGGCCAAATGCGGCACCCGCGCCGCGATTTCGTTGATGCGCTCAAGCGAGTAGTCGATGCCGGCTTCGTTGGCGATCGCAAGCGTATGCAGCACCGTATTCGTCGAGCCGCCGAGCGCCATATCGAGCGCGAACGCGTTGTCGATCGCTTTTTCCGTTACGATGTCGCGCGGTTTGATGTCATGTTCGATCAAATACATCAGCTGCTTTGCCGATTGGCGGACAAGCTCTTTGCGCGCTGGGTCAACCGCCAAAATGGTGCCGTTGCCCGGCAAAGCGAGCCCGAGCGCTTCAGCGAGACAGTTCATGGAGTTGGCCGTAAACATGCCCGAACACGATCCGCACGTCGGACAGCCGTAGCGTTCGAGTTCTTCGAGCCCTTTCTCATCGAGCGTTCCGCCTAAATACGCCCCGACCCCTTCAAACACGGACGAGAGCGAAATTTTCCGCCCGTCTTTCGTCACACCAGCTTTCATCGGCCCGCCGCTGACAAAAATCGTCGGGATGTTGAGCCGCATCGCCGCCATCATCATCCCTGGCGTAATTTTGTCGCAGTTCGGAATGCATACCATGCCGTCAAACCAATGCGCCGAGATGACCGTTTCGATCGAATCAGCGATGATTTCCCGGCTCGGAAGCGAATAGCGCATCCCGATATGCCCCATGGCGATGCCGTCATCAACGCCGATCGTGTTCATTTCAAACGGCACGCCGCCTGCTTCGCGAATCGCTTCTTTCACGATTCTCCCAAACTCTTGCAAGTGAACGTGCCCCGGAATAATGTCGATGTACGAATTGACAACCGCGATGAACGGTTTGTCAAAATCCTCATCTTTCACCCCGGCCGCCCGCAGCAAACTCCGGTGCGGGGCGCGGTCAAATCCTTTTTTGATCATGTCGCTGCGCCGCTTTTTCATATTCTGGTCCCTCCATCGTGCAGATTGCTAGGTTGCTAGTATTGTACCACTTTTTCTAATAAAAAGACAATTATCTTTATTCTGAATGCGTTTTCATGATCTACTCTGCGAAAATGAGTCAGAAAAATCAGCCGCTCCTCTTGACAACCGGAGCATTTGGCGTCATAATTTCTTACAAATTATAAATCGCAAGTCTATCCTTGACAATGAAACAACGAGAACGGCACGGGATTAGTAAACCGAGGGAACGCGCCAGAGAGTGGAACCCACAGGCTGGAAGGTTCCTCGCGGGAAGCCGGTTGAACCTGCCCTAGACGGCCGCTTATGCAAACATAAGCCGCACGCCTGCGTTACAGGCCAGAGGTGGGCGCTTTGTGCGCCAAAAAAGGTGGTACCGCGGAACGCTTTTCCGTCCTTTTGCAAAAAAGGAGGAAAAGCGTTTTTTATTGGCCGGCCGCTTCGCAGAGCGGCTAGGCGATCCAACTCATGCCATTCAACACGCAAAGGAGGGAGGAACGCGATGAAACGGCAGCGCGTGGTGGTCAAAATCGGCAGCAGCTCGCTCACCGATCCGAAAGGCGGCCTTTGCCATGACAAACTGTTCGATCACGTTGAGGCGATCGCTTATCTCAAACAGCTCGGCCATGACGTCATTCTCATCACGTCCGGCGCTGTCGCCGCTGGTTTCGGACCTTTAGGCTACCCGGCGCGCCCGACGACAATCGCTGGGAAACAGGCAGCCGCAGCCGTCGGGCAAAGTTTGCTCATGCAGGCGTACAGCTCGGCGTTCGCCCAATTCGGCTTTACGGCCGCTCAGCTGTTGTTGACGCGCAGCGACTTTTACAGCCGCGAGCGGTTCCGCAACTTGTTTGCCACAATCACCACACTGCTTGAGAACGGCGCCGTGCCGATCATTAATGAAAACGACTCCGTTTCCATCGAAGAATTGACATTTGGCGACAATGACATGCTTTCGGCGCTTGTCGCCGGCTTTTTGCACGCTGATGCGCTCATTTTGCTTACGGACATTAACGGGTTGTATGACGCCAATCCGAAAACGAATCCGCAGGCGAAAAAATACGCCTTTTTGCCGGAAATCACCGATGAGATGATCGAAGCCGCCGGCGGCATCGGTTCAGCCGTCGGCACCGGCGGGATGCGCTCGAAGCTTCTCGCGGCTCGAAAAGCACTTTCGTTTGGCGTCAGCGTGTTCATCGGCACGGGAAGCGGCCGAGAAAAACTGGCTGATATTTTAGCTGGAAAAGGAGACGGCACGTACATCGGCGTTCCGTTTCCGAAACAAATGCAAATGCGCAAACAATGGATTGCCTATCATGCTCCTGTCGCCGGCATGATCACGGTCGACAGCGGGGCTGAAGAAGCGTTGCTTATGCGTGGGAAAAGTTTGCTCCCTGCTGGCGTAACAGCGGTTTCCGGCGACTTCCATGCGATGGATGTCGTGGATGTCGTCAATGAAAAAGGGATCACGATCGGACGCGGCCAAGTGTATTACGCCGCCGCCGATTTGAAAAAAGTGAAAGGGCGGCCGAGCGAAGAGGCCCGGCAATACTCTTACCTTCACCGCCCGGAAGTCATCCACCGCGACAATTGGGTCACGTTGCGAAAGGAGAGTGTATCGAAATGAGCGAACTGCTCGAAAAAGCCGAACGGTTGAAAACCGCCTCACAAACGCTCGCCATGCTGTCAGCGGAGGAAAAAAATGAGGCGTTGGAACAGATCGCCCAAACCCTTGACCGCGAACGCGCCTTCATTTTGCAAGAAAACGAGAAAGATATGGCCCAAGGCCGCGAACAAGGGCTGTCGCCGGCTTTGCTTGACCGGCTCCAACTCACCAATGAACGCCTGGACCAAATCATCGACGGCGTCCGCCAAGTCGCCTCGCTGCCTGACCCGGTCGGAGAAATCATCGCAGAGTGGACGCGGCCGAACGGGCTCCGCATCCAAACGGTGCGCGTGCCGCTTGGGGTCATTGGCATGGTGTACGAAGCGCGCCCGAACGTGACGGTCGATGCGGCGAGCCTTTGCTTGAAAACGGGCAACGCAGTTTTGCTTCGCGGCAGCACATCAGCGCTTCATTCGAACAAAGCGCTTGTTGCCGTTATGAAAGAGGCGCTTCGCACAACGGCCATCCCGGAAACAGCCATTGAGCTGCTCGAAGACACGAGCCGGGAAACGGCGCAGCGTATGTTCCGTCTCAACAACTACTTGGATGTGCTCATCCCGCGCGGCGGAGCCGGGCTCATCCGCTCGGTCGTCGAAAACGCCACCGTGCCGGTGCTTGAGACCGGCGTCGGCAACTGTCATATTTTCGTCGATGAATCAGCCGAGCGGCAAATGGCCATCGAGATCGTCCTAAACGCCAAACTGCAGCGCCCATCGGTCTGCAATGCCGTCGAAACGGTGCTCATCCATGAGCGTTGGCCATATGCCGCCGACTTGCTTGAGACGCTTCACGCCCGCGGCGTCGAATTGCGCGGCGACCAACGTCTTGCCTCCGCCTATCCGTTTATCAGCGAGGCAACAGAAGATGACTGGTATACGGAATATTTGGCGCCGATTTTAGCGGTCAAACTGGTCGCCGATGTCGACGAGGCGATTGGCCACATCCGCCGCTACGGGACGAAGCACTCGGAAGCGATCATCACGGAAAACGAGGTGAACGTCCGCCGCTTTTTCCAGGCGGTCGACGCGGCGGTCTTGTACCATAACGCCTCAACCCGCTTCACGGACGGCGAACAGTTCGGCTACGGGGCGGAAATCGGCATCAGCACGCAAAAGCTGCACGCCCGCGGGCCGATGGGGCTTGTCGCCATCACGACGACAAAATCGCTCGTGTACGGGACGGGGCAAATTCGAACCGTGTAACCAAGGGCGGGAAGCGGGACCCCGCCCCTGCGCTCCCGTCCTTTTGACGCATACAACGATTAGGAAAGAAGGGGGGCCACGATGCCGTTCATTGATTTTCGCAGCGATACCGTGACCAAACTGACGCCAGAGATGCGCCGGGCGATGTCGGAAGCCGAAGTCGGCGACGACGTATACGGCGAAGATCCGACCCTCAATCGTTTAGAAGCGTTGGCGGCCAAAATGCTTGGAAAAGAAGACGCCTTGTTCGTCACGAGCGGCACGCAAGGAAATCAAGTCGCCATCTTGACGCATTGCCGCCCGGGGTTTCTGTGAAAATGTCGCACCGACGAGCCATGATTTTCACCCTGAGTGGAGAGCGGACCGCGGCTCATGGACCTTTCCGTGAAAATCCCATGCGGGAAGCGATGATGTTCGTCTCCGGGTGGAGGGCAAACCGTTGCTCGTGAGCCCTTTCTGTGAAAATCCCTGGCCGGCAATCCATGGTTTTCATCCCCAGGTAGAGGGCAAGACGTCGCCTATAGATTTGTTTCTGTCAACGTTCGCTTCGCGGTGCCGCAAACACCCAACAGCGGCTGCCGATGAAATTCACCGCCATGCCCATGATCGTGGCCGCACCTTTCGCGAGCCAAAGCGGTCCAAGCCGTTCGGCCGCCAACAAGACAACAAGCGACACCCCAAGCGACAGCCCGTTGACCGCAAGAAACCGAAGCAATTCCCCAATATTCGCCCTTTGCTTCATTTGAAACGTCCAGCGCCGATTCCAAACGTAGCTGTTCGCCACCCCGGCGCCATAAGACACGACCTGAGCGATGGCCGTGGGAACGCCCGCGGCGGTGAGCAGAAAAAAGACAGCGAAGTCGACCATCGTATTGCCCACCCCGACGACGGCAAACCGCCATATGGCTTGTTTTTCTTTACGGAAGGTAGGAAGGCTTTCGTTCATGTCTCATTCCGACTCCCCATGTTTCATTGATAATATATAGAGGCCGCTCTTTCACTTCATCGTAAATGCGGCCGATGTATTCACCGGTAATTCCAAGCATCGTCATCGTCGCTCCGTTGCAAAACAGCATGACTATCAAAAGCGATGCCCATCCGGCCACGGTCGAATGGGTGAACCATTTCAAGTACAATACCGCCATCATGCCGACCACACTTGCCGCCGACAAAGCAAACCCAAGCCAGCTCGCCAATTTGAGCGGCTTATGCGAAAAAGACGTAATGCCGTCTACCGAAAAACGAATCATCTTCTTAAGTGGATACTTTGTCTCCCCAGCCAGCCGCGGCTCTCGCTCGTATTCCACCGCTATGTGCCGAAAACCGACCCAGCTGACAAGCCCCCGGACAAAACGATTTCGCTCTCGCATATAGCGTAACTGATTACACACTTTACGGTCAATGAGACGAAAATCGCCGGCATCAGCGGGAATGTCGATCTCGGTCGCCGCCCGCAGCAAGCGATAGAACACATACGCTGTCCATCGCTTGAACAACGTCTCCCCCTTCCGCTTGACGCGCCGAGCATAGACAACATCATACCCTTCTTTCCAACGCGCAATCATGTCCAAAATCAGTTCAGGAGGATCTTGCAAGTCGGCGTCAATGATGATGACAGCCTGGCCAGAGGCGTAATCCATTCCTGCTGTAATCGCGATTTGATGGCCGAAATTGCGGGAGAAGTCAATGTACTTCACCGTTTCATCTTTCACGGCCAGTTCCCTCAAGATATCGAGCGTCCTATCGGTGCTGCCGTCATTAACAAACAACAATTCATACGGCTCACCCGTTTGCTCCAGCACCGTTTTCAGCCGTCGGTACGTCTCACGGATCACGAGCGCTTCATTATAGACAGGAATAATGACAGAATAGGTCGCCATCGATTTCCCTCCTTGCTTCTATGGATTTCTTCGGCTACGAAGCTGATCAACCGCCAATGATCAGCTCGAATCAGCTTCATTTATTTTAATGGAGAATCCCATAAAAAACGCTTTTCTACGAATATCCTAGTTTTGAAAAACAGCGATGGATGTCGTCCGTTTTTCTCGCACCTTCTATCCGTTGTATACGTAGAGCGTCATTTCTCTGCGCTCCACTCCACCGTCGAGGGCCTTTTGTCCGCCATTCCATTCTGAAAATGGAACTTCTTTGCAATGTGTTTGAATCCATTGAACAAGCTCATGATTTCCTCGCCCTTCACCGGAAAGGAGAAAATACTTCACCTCACCGTTGCGAGCCATTTCCTCTAGCTTCTTCGGCGTCAGTACGGGATCCGTTCCTCCGAATCCGCCCATCGCCATCACCGCTCGATCGGTGTGAAGCATCAACTCCGCCGCTTCGGTCGCACGGATGGTGGCCGCTAAATATTTGGCTTCACCCACATGCTGCTCCAAATAGGACACTAACGCTGTCAACAAGTGAGAAGTTTGCCACCGCCTTGCCCCATCGCCGGGTTGTCCCGTCTCTCCTCTCAGCAAACGCTCCTCTTGTCCATCCGGCATCCCGGCTGTCGGCATGGGCGCGCCTCTGTCTCGTTGTAAATCTGGTCCAGCGTATGGAATGGTGCTGTTTGTCCCATATAGCACTGGCGTCAGCGACCAATAGGCCGGCAATGCCAGCACGCCAATCAGCGCAGCTCGATAGACGATCCGCCTCCCATGCTCGCGGCCTTCCATCGCGAACCAAAGGCAAACCATTCCAAGGCCGTAAAATCCGACAGCAAGCGGCCATACCGGGGAGAACGAAGCACGGTATTGACAGGCTGTCCATACTTCAAACGCATACGTCGCCACCAAGGCGGCCGGGAACAACCACATCGTCCGCCGTCCGCTGCACGCCAACAAGGCCAACATCGCGCCGCCCGCTCCCACTAATACCGCTATAGCCGGCGCCAGCATACTTAAATAATAGCGGTGATAAAATCCGGCAATGCTAAAAAATACGAGCATCGGACCAAGCCAGGCGAACCAAAAAAGCAAAAATTGATGAAACGCGGTCATCTGCCGGCGTCGCCATACGTCCATTCCCAAGCCGATCGCTACGACGGCTGCAAACGGCAACAGCCAGCTCGCCTGCCCGGCAAGCGGCAGTTGAAACAAAACCACACAAGTTTTTTTCAATTTGAAAAACAAGGTGGTGATACAACATGCTTCTTATCATCACCCATCTTCTATGGTTACGTTACATAGTGTTGGTGAAAGTTTGGTGAAAAAATGAAACGAGCGGACTAGATTTTCATTTTCCCGATGCCGGCCATGTGCTATGATCAGAGTAAAGGAGGTGAAACTCATGGAAGGAGAAACGATCGTGCAGCAAATTCTAAAGGCGCTTGACCTGCATTCCGGTCAACTCCGTCAACAAATGAAGGAAATGGAAGATCGATTGCGCGTCGAAATCCAAGATACAGAAAACCGATTGCGTGCCGAAATCCAAGATACAGAAAATCGATTGCGCGCCGAGATTCAGGATACAGAAAATCGGCTGTATGCCAAAATCCGCGAGACGGAAGACCGGTTGCACCAAAAGCTTTTAGATCTGGAAAAACGCACGGATGCTCGATTTGAGCGCTTGGAAACGAAAATGAACTATTGGCGCCTTGAATGGTCGGAAACGCAGGAAACGGTTGACTTCCTCGCCCGCAAAACCCTCCAACATGAACGAAAACTCCGTTCCCGGGCTGGACAAAACGAAATCTCCTAAAAACGAAAAAGAAACAAGCCAACCGGCCGCCAGCATGTTTTTGCTTGAGGGCCGGTTGAACTTTTGTCTCCTGTTTGCCGAATTCTTTTTTGGACAGACGACCGCCTTGAAGGATCATCGTTATGGCTTCAGCCACCAAAGCCAATACGGCGCCGACAGAAGCAGCACCGCCAAGACAATATATACATAAAACCAGCGGAACGCCCTTTCCTCCATCTTCCCACTCTCCCTCACACCCGGTATCTTCCTTATAACAAAAGGAGCGCTTGTCCGGCAAGAACAAACAGGCATTTCTGCCCAAAAAAGAAAAGAAACGCAGGGTCGTTCGTCTTCCCTCCGCTCCCTGAACGCGACCCAACGTCCGATCCCCGGACACGAAACAGGCCTCTCTGATGGCTTCCGAAAACGAGTCCGCCCATCACTCACATCCACACCCTTGCCGATCAAGAACGCGAGACTGAACGCAAGGCGAGGACAAGCGGATCCGGCTCCCCCGAACCGCTTTGGCCGCGTCCGCAAAACCTGCTATTGGAAAAACCGCGATAACGGCGCCGCATTCCTCGTTCCATCACCAGCTTTCGATGCGGCCATCCAACACGAAAAGGCAAGCTCCCAACAAGAGCCTGCCTTTTCGCCATGACCATCTATCGATTTGGTTCATATACATCCCACGTCCATTTGATCGACTCGACGATTTGCTCGGCCGCCTGTTCGGCTTCAAGCTCATTCAACACCACGCGGGAATGATGGAGGGCGTAAGCCGACTGCCGCTGGAAAAACAGCTGCTCCACCTCTTCCAACGTTTTGTTTTTCAGCACCGGGCGGCTGTCGACAATGAGCGGCAGCCGTTCCTCTTTCCAATAATCCCATGACAAGTCAAGGAAAAAGACGATGCCATGAGCGAGGCATGCGCGCCGCACCTCCTCCTGCAAATACGCGCCGCCGCCAAGCGAAAGGATTTTCAACCTTGTATTTGTGCATAAATCGACGATGAGTTCCCGTTCCACCTTTCGAAAATACGCTTCTCCTTTTTGCGCGAAAAGCTCCGGAATCGACATCCCTTGCCGCCGCTCGATTTCCGCGTCGACATCGATAAAATCGCGGTACAGCTTTTTCGCCACCAGCTGCCCGATCGTTGTTTTCCCCGCTCCCATAAAGCCGATTAAAATGATGTTCCGCTCGCGGAGCGGGATGGTGGTTTGCCTCTCCACGTTCCCTCACTCCCTTTTCAATCGCTCTTTCTAGATGACTGCCGGATGACGAGCTCTGGATGCAAAATCGTCCGTTTCGGCTCGCTGTCATCCCCTTTCATGCGTTCATGCAACCGCCGCGCCGCGCACGCACCGATCTTTTCTGGGAACGCGGCCACCGTCGTTAACGGTGGTTGAAACAACGCTGACTCTTGAATGTTGTCAAATCCCACGACCGCGATATCGCGTCCCGGAACGATTCCTTCCTCTTTTAAGCCGAGCATCGCCCCGAAGGCGACAACATCGTTATAACAAAAGAGCGCTGTCGGCGGGTTCGGTTGTTGCAAAACTCGTTTCGCCGCCATCCGCCCGCCCTGCCTTGTTGTCGCCGACGGCACAAGCAGCGCGTCATCCACCTCGATGCCTGCGGCACGCAACGCCTCGCCGTATCCCCTTTGGCGCGCCTTCCATACGGACGACTGCGGAGAACCGCCAATAAAGGCAATGCGGCGATGACCCTGATCGAGCAAATGCTCAGTCGCCATCCGCCCGCCGGCCACATTATCGATTCCGATATAATCAAACTGTCCAGCCGGAAGTTCATCACGAGCAAACAACACGACTGGAATATCCCATTGCCGCAGCCGCTCAACCATCTCGGTCGAACACCCCGGAACCGGGCTCATGATGACGCCGCCAACCCGATGCTCAAGCATCGTCGATAGTAATGCATCTTGTTTTTCCGGCCGGTCAAACGTCGTGCCTAAAATGACGGTATATCCTTCCTGATCAAGCGCCTCGTGGACGCCGACAAGCAGTTCGGAAAAAAACGGGTTGTCAAGTTCCGTAATAATCAACCCGACGGTGGAAGAGCGCTGCGAGCGCAAATTGGCGGCTACACGGTCATACACGTAGCCTAATTCTTTCATCGATCGAAGCACTTTTTCCCGTGTTTCTTTCGAAATATTCGAACTCCCACGAACAACAAGCGAGGCTGTCGCCCGCGACACGCCGGCATGCTTGGCCACTTGTTCGAGCGTCACACGGGAGCGCTTTTTATCCGACACGGTTCGAATCACCTGCTTTACCGTTGCTTTAACCTACTAAAAGTATAAACGGTTGCTGCAAACAGTGTCAACGCACAGCGCCGGCTGGGCAGGAAAAAGGCGCCTCATCGTTCGTTATCCAAACAACGCAAAAAAAAAAGCCCGGCGATCTCCAAACGAGAAGCCGAGAGTCAACTGCCCGCCGCATGAACTACCCGCCACCTACGCTTTGCTGAGAGGCGGGGGCTTCAAGCGACTTGTGCATGTTCGCTGAACGGCAAGCCACACAAAAACCCTTTATGCTTCCCCGCGTTCCGAAGGTGTCCGTTCTAACCATCTATTTATCATATTGGTTGGCTATCGTCCCCCCCGAAATTCATCTCCCACTTTCACTTTGTTTCGAAGTGGGAGACTTCTTTCGGAACGTTAAATAATCTCTTTTTCTCTTAACTTCTGAATGTCCTCCTCGGACAGGCCAAGCATTGTCTGCAAAATCTCTTCCGTATGCTCCCCTAAATCGGGCGCAATACGGCGCACCGCGCCCGGCGTTTTTTCAAATTTCGGCACGATGCCGGGCACTTTAATTTTGCCAAGGCGCGGATGGGCGACTTCAATGATGTTTTCCCGTGCTTGATAGTGCGGATGCTCAAAAATGTCTTTAATGCTTAAAATCGGACTGACCGGCACCCCATGCTCATCCAAAATGCGGAGCAGTTCATCGCGCGGCTTGGTGCGGATCCAGTCGGCGACGATGCCGTTTGTTTCTTCATGATGGGCGAGGCGCCGTTCATTCGTACAAAACTTCTCATTGGTCAACAAATCTTCGCGGCCCATCGCTTTCGCCAGCCGTTCGAACGTCGAATCGGTGCTCGTCACCAACACGACCCAATGCCCGTCCTTTGTCATAAACGTGCCGGCCGGGCTCGAATGCCCGGACAATCCCGGCGACCGCTCGCGCACTTTGCCCAACTGGTCATATTCAGCGATCAAAAATTCCATCATGCGGAATACCGATTCGTAAAGGCCGATATCGACCATTTGCCCTTCCCCATCGGGGTGAACATCGCGGTAATAAATGGCGGTCACCGCTGCAAAGGCGACATAAATGCCGGTAATGTAGTCAGTTAACGAAAACGATGGGCTGACCGGTGGACGGTCCGGATACCCTTGCAAATACGTAAACCCGCTGAACGCCGTCGCCGGCGTGCCAAACCCGGCTTTTTCGCGAAACGGCCCCGTTTGTCCGTAACCAGAGACGCGAATCATGACCAAATTCGGATTGATTTGTTTCAGCTCTTCATATCCGCCTCCCCATTTTTCCAACGTGCCAGGGCGGAAGTTTTCAATGACAATATCGACGTGGCGGACAAGTTGTTTGAAAATGTTCATTCCTTCTTCTTTGCGCAAATCCAACGTGAGCGACCGTTTATTGCGCGCCAACCCCGGCCAGCGAAGCGGTTCTCCATCCTTAAACGGCCCGACATGGCGCAAGGTGTCCCCTTTCCCCGGCAACTCCACTTTAATGACATCGGCGCCAAAATCGCCGAGCAATACCGCACCGAACGGCGCCGCGATCATCGTTGAAACATCGAGCACTTTGACACCCTCCAACGGCAAACGACCCATGATGCTCTCCTCCCCCAAAGTCCAATTATTGGCTGTATTTCATGATGACCGACAATACATCTCTGACTTCTTCAATGGGAATTTGCCCCGGAGCTGAGCTTTGTTGGCCAACGGCAAACGTGACGGCCGAACCGAACAATCCCCCGACCAAACGAGTGATGGCGCCCAATCCTCCCATCGACATCGTAATGAGTGGGATCTCCAACCCCTGCCGCGCCTCCTCGGTCGCTTGCAACAAGGCAAGAACGTCTTGTCGTGATGTTGGCATGACCGCCACTTTGGCGATATCGGCACCATGTTGCTCAGCTTGGCGCATTTTGGCGACAAGTTCTTCCTTAGATGGCGTACAATCAAAATTATGATAGGACAAAACGAGACGCACTCCATAGCAGCGGGTCAGCTGACGGACAGCGGGGACATAGGGCTCATGGGCAAGCTCGTAATCAAGCAAATCGATCGCGCCGCTTTGGCACACTGTTTCAAACAACCGCAGCTTTTCCTCTTCTGTCAAGGAAATCGGTCGGCCGCCCTCCAGTTCGGAACGAACCGTAAACAAAATCGGGATGTCTCCGGCGATCGCCCGCATCTCTCTCGCCGTTGCCGCCACTTGCTGTTCGTCATGAATCGCCTGGAAAAAGTCCGCACGCCATTCAATCAGATGCGGCTTTTTCGCGCTGATTTGCCTTGTTTCCTCTAACACTTGCCCCGCATCCGCTCCAACGACCGGGGCGCAAATGCACGGCTCGTCTCCCCCAATCAAGACATTGCGCACACGGACGGCGCGTTTTGAAATCGCCATATGCTCTTCCCCCTTATGGTCGATAACCTAGTTTTTCTGAAATCGCTTGCGCTCCTTCTTTCACGATCGTTTCGAACTTCTCGAGCACGTCCGGCGTAAACCGATGCGTCGGCCCGGAGATGGACAAGCA
Source organism: Geobacillus thermopakistaniensis (assembly GCF_000498995.1). Lineage (NCBI taxonomy): Bacteria > Bacillati > Bacillota > Bacilli > Caryophanales > Anoxybacillaceae > Geobacillus > Geobacillus thermopakistaniensis. Next base: position 17,752 of record NZ_AYSF01000032.1, on the reverse strand, counting down.
GGCGCTAACTTCCCCACGGATATTGAAAATCGGCGCCGCAACGGCCGCAGAGCCGACTTCCCGTTCATCGATGCTAGACGCAACGCCGCGCTCCCGAATCACCTCAAGCTCCGCCGCTAGACGAGCCAAGCGTTCCTTTGTCGGCATTTGCGCGAAAATTCGCTCTTGAAAGGCGGGCGATTGGTATGCCAACAATACTTTTCCTCCCGCGCCCGCCCAAAGCGGCAGCCGCTCGCCGATTCTCACCATATGGCGCAGCGCCTGAAGCCCCTCGCACTGTTCGACGCAAACGCGGGCCTCTTGTTCCAGCACGTATAAGTTCACCGTCTCCCGCGTCTCGTCGCGCAGCCGCTCCATCACAGGCCGCGCGATTTCCCGCACTTTAATCGATTTGCCGGCAATATATCCTAAATAGTACAATCCTTGTCCAAGACGGTACTTTAACGTCTCCGGATCTTTGACGACCAAGCGGTTTTGCTCCAGCGTAGCGAGCAGGCGCGTTGTCGTTGATTTGGCCAGCGAAATTTTTTTCGCAATTTCGGTGAGCGATAACGCTTGTTCCTCCAGGGTGAAACAATATAAGATGTCAATGGCCCGTTGCACCGTGCGCAAGCTCGTCTCATGTTTCTTTTCTTCCGTCAACTCGTTCATTGTCCCTCCTTTCTTCATTGTTCCGACAAATGGAATTTAATTTCTATCAGTGGAACTCTATTTTCATTTTAGCATCTTGTCTCATCGCTATTCAAGCATTTTTCACTTTTCTTTACATTTTCGATTTCAGAGGAAATATAGCTAGACAACGACGCTCCGCAAATGGAGAAGGTTTATGCAGCTTGACCTTCCCGATCTTCGAGAATCAGCGATTGAGAAGAAATGCCGCTTTTTGCCGAACTCTTCTTTTGACATCCATAAGTTCCCGCCCCATTGATTTTCATGACTCATCGCATAAATAGTTCAAATTTTTCAGCAAGTTATAGACAAAAGAAAGTGAAATTTGTTATAATCCATTCAAGAGTTCCATTGATAGAAAATGAATTACATAGAACGGAACAAAGAGAAGGAGGGACGAACGACAAGACTTTCGGCTTCACTGTAAAAGGAAGACAAACAACGTTGTCAAACCGTTTAGCCCAACACTTGCTATGGAACCATCATTTCTCATAAATCTCACGTCCATTTTTTTCACTAAGAACTGTATACGTTTTCCTACTAAGAACCAAACAAGGATGGTGAATGACCATGAAGAAAAAACGACGTTGGGCGATTGCATTTTTGATCGCCTTAGGAGTCATTATCAACTATTTTGATCGCATTAACATGTCGGTCGGCATTCAGCCGCTGTCGAAAGAATTCAGCCTAACGCCCGGACAGCTTGGCATTTTGTTGTCAGCCTTTGCTTGGTCGTACGCCATTTTGCAAATTCCAGCCGGCGTTATTCTCGATAAAATCGGCGTCAAATGGGTGACGCGCGTTGGAACGATCATTTGGACGGCGGCGTGTTTCTTGACCGCCATCGCCAGCGGACAAGGGCTTGTCATGTTATCGCGCGTCTTGTTGGGCATCGGGGAAGCTCCGTATTTCCCGTCAGCCGCCAAAGCAGTCGGGCAATGGTTCCCGCGCCATGAGCGGGCGACCGCGATTTCCCTTTACGACGCCCAGTCGAAGCTGTCAAACGCCATCGGCACCCCGATCATCGCGTGGATCATCACCGAATGGGGATGGCGGGCCGGCTTCTACGTGACCGCTGTACTTAGTTTGATTTATGCCATCATTTTTTGGGCAACGTACCGCGATCCGCATGAGGACAAGAAGCTTTCGAAAGAAGAATATGACTACATTGTCCAAGGCGGAGCGCAAAAGTCGGATGAAACATCGGGAAACGTTTGGGAGACGATTCGGTATTTGCTGACGAAGAAAAAAGTGTGGGCGACATTGATCGGGTTTGCCGCCTACGGTTACTCATGGTTTTTGTTTCTCACGTGGCTGCCCGGCTATTTGGCGACGGAAATGCACATGTCGGTGTTGAAATCGGGCTGGTACGCCTCAATTCCATGGATCGTCGGCACGATTTCGGAAATCGTGATCGGCGGATGGCTCGTCGACCGGCTCATCAACAAAGGAGGCCATTCGACGCGCGTGCGAAAAACGTTTTTAGTCATCGGCATGCTGCTCGGACTGTCTGTCATCGGCGCCGCCTTTACGACAAATCCGAACATCGCGATTCTTTGCATTTCGATTGCACTCGGCGGCTTAGTCATCACATCATCGATCGCCTACAGCATTCCGACCTTTATTGCTCCTAAAGGAACTGTTGGAACATTAACCGGCCTTTTGACGTTCGGCAACAACTCGATGGCAATTGTCGCACCGATCGTCACCGGCTTTATCGTTCAAGCGACCGGCTCGTTTATGTACGCCTTTCTCGTCGCGGCGCTTATTTTGCTCGCCGGCATTTTCAGTTATATCTTTTTGCTAACCGATTTGGAGCCGATCGAGCCGATCCCAAAGCCTGAAGCAGCTCAAAGAACAGTCATCCCACACATCAAAGCGTGATAAACAAGCTAGGAGCGCCTTCACCCGAGCGATGAGCAAGCCGGATGGAGGCGCTTTTTCATCAGTTCGCTGCCGAATGATGTGAGATTGCACTAGCCACATTCAAAACAATGGTCCGAAGCCTCGACAGCGGCTCTCGGACCTACCTTTTCTCGCCATGACTTCTGTCCTTCCAAGATCAAGTTTGCATCAATGCCCCGCAAACCACCCAAGCGGCACGGTCACAAGAGACGGGAAGAAAATCAACAAAAGCAACAGGAGCGTTTCCACAAGCAAAAATGGCCAAACTCCTTTCATAATGTCTTCCATGCTGATTTTCCCGACCCCGCAGGCGACGTTCAGCACCGTGCCGACCGGCGGCGTGAGCAGCCCGATGCAGTTGTTCAGGATAAACAGCACCCCGAAGTACACCGGATCGATTCCCGCCTTTTCGATAATCGGCATCAACACCGGCGTCAAAATGAGCACCGTCGGCGTCAAGTCCATCGCTGTTCCGACCAATAGCACCAACGCGTTAATGGCCAAAAGCAGCGCCAGCGGATGATCGATGAGCGGCGCGAGCACGTCCGTGACGATCGCCGGAATGTTGGCGACCGTAATGAGCCAGGCCGACACCATGGCCGCCGCCACCAAAAACATGACGACACTTGTCGTTTTCGCCGCGGCCACGAGCACGTGAAACAAGTCTTTCACCTTCAGTTCGCGGTAAATGCACATGCCGACAATCAACGCGTAAAACGCGGCCACCACCGCCGCCTCGGTCGGCGTAAACACACCCCCGCGCAGCCCGCCGACGATGATCGCCGGCAAAATCAGCGCCCAAAACGCCTCGCGGGTCGCCCGCCAAATGTCTTTCGCCGATTGGCGCGGAAGCACCTCGGCTTGATCCCTCCGCGTCACCCACCACCAGCAGACCGCCAAAGAAATCCCAAGCAGAATCCCCGGAACGATGCCGGCCATAAACAATTTCGTAATCGACACGCCGCTTGTCACCCCAAAGATGATCATCGGGATGCTCGGCGGAATGATCGGCGCGATAATGCCGCCGGCGGCGATGAGGCCGGCCGACCGATTGCGGTTGTACCCGGCTTTGACCATCATCGGGATGAGAATGGCCCCAAGCGCCGCCGTGTCGGCCACCGCCGAACCCGACAAGCCGGCAAACAGCACGCTCGCGATAATGGCGACATACCCCAGCCCGCCGCGGATGTGGCCGACAAGCGCCATGGCGAAGCGAATGATCCGTCTTGATATGCCTCCGGCGTTCATCAGCTCTCCGGCGAGAATAAAGAACGGAATCGCCATCAGAGGAAAGCTGTCCGCGCCGCTGATTAAGTTTTGCGCGATGATTTGCGTATCAAAAATATTCAAGTAAAACATGAGGGCAACGCCGCTGACTAACAGCGCAAACGCGATTGGCATCCCGAGCGCCATCACGCCAAGGAGCGATCCGATAAACACGACTAACGCCATCTACCGTTCACCTCCCGCGGCGCCTTGCTTTCGCCCGAGCGCCAGTTCTGTCGCTTCGTGTTGCACTGGAGCGGCCGCCATGATTGCTTCTTCGGATTCTTTCATTCTCGTCAACTCGTCAATCGCCCCGGTGCGAAACAGCGCCTGATACAGATGAAACAAGATGATGAGGCCCATGCCGATGCTCACGACAAGCCCAGTTCCGTAGATGAACGCCATCGGCAGCCCGGTCGCCGGAGCCCGGCTTCCGACACTGCTGAGCGTAATTTTCCAGCTTCCGTCAAACAGCAAATAGAGCACGTAAAGCACGATGGCGTTGCTGATGACAAACACGATGCGCTTGGCGCCGGTCGGCAGCTTTCTCACCAATGTGTCGACGCCTAGATGGTCATTGTCCTTCAAAGCACCAATGGCTCCAAGAAACGACATCCAAATGAAGAGAAAGCGCGACATTTCTTCCGACCAAGTGATGCCGGAGTTAAACCCATAGCGGAGTACGACATTGCCGAACACAAGAATGGACATGAAAGCGAGACAGAACGCCATCAATGCGTTGAGCGTCTTCTCCAGAACGGCTCCGATCCTTTTCATCGTTGTTCCCTCCAAGTCTGAAAGAATGGAAGGACTCTTAAGGGGCAGTCCCCCTTAAGAGCCGGCTTTGCCATTCTGTTATTTTCCTGCTTCAATCAATTCGTTCACTAAATCTTGCCCAAATTTCGGCGCATATTTTTGATAGATTGGCTGCACTTTTTCCACGAATTTTTGCTTCTCTTCCGGGGACAGCTCGGTAATGACCATTCCTTGCTGTTTCAAATAGTCGAACATTTTCTCATCTTCTTCTTGATTGAGCTTTCGCTGATAGTCTCTTGCTTCTTCCGCCGCTTTTGTAATGATGTCTTTTTCTTTGTCCGTCAACGTGTCCCAAAACTTTTTGCTGATGAGCAGCGGGCTCGCATTGTAGACGTGGCCGGTTTTCGTCAAATATTTTTGCACTTCGTAAAACTTATTGATTGCGACATTCCCGACAGGGTTTTCCTGGCCGTCTACAACGTGTTGTTCTAAAGCGGTGAACAGCTCGGTAAAGGCCATCGGTACCGGAGTGGCTCCTAACTCTTTCCACAAGTCAATATGAAGGTCATTTTCCAATGTCCGAATTTTCAACCCTTTAATGTCATCCACGCTTTTGACTTCCCGCACGTTGTTCGTCAAATGGCGGAAGCCGTTTTCCCAATAGTTCAGGCCGATCACGCCGACAGACGGCAAATCGTTGAGCAAGTCTTGACCGATTTTCCCATCCAGCACTTTGTAAGCGGTTTCCCGATCTTTGAATAAAAACGGCAAGTCTAACACCCCAAGGCGCGGCGCAAAGGAAGCGATCGGACCGGTCGACATCGTCGATCCTTGGATGGTTCCCATCTTCAGCGCTTCAAACACCGCCAAATCTCCCCCAAGCTGCCCATCCGGATACACTTCGACTTTGATCGATCCGTTTGTCTCTTTTTCCACGATTTCGGCAAATTTGTACAGCCCTTTCGTCAACGAACGATCTTTTGATGTCGCGACGGCCATCTTCATCACTTTTGGTTCTGCTTTTTTCGCCGCACCGCCTCCTTGCGGCTCAGATTTCGATGAGCACCCCGCAAGCACCAACAGGCAGGCAAACAACAACACCAACATCTTTTTCATTACCTTTTCCCCCTTCTTTCCTCTATAGTGCAATGGTTGATGCAGCCGAACGGATCAACCGGCTGGCATCGTGTTGTATGTTGAACCCGCATTCCCGTTTTGCCGCAGGCCATTCTGTTCTCTCTCGACCGCGGCCGGTCATGCGGGAAACAACCAAATGAATGGAGCATTTATTTTTAATAAACAGAATTAATATATAAAATTTTCAGATAACTATGAATACGTGTATGGCAGCCTCCCTTGTAGGAAGCGCTGCCAAACTTTTGTTTATCGATCACGCCGATAGATCGCTTTGCTCCGTGACATGACGAGCAAAATAGTCTTTCGCCGACTGCAGGCAACGTCGCGCATGCTCTTCGTAGCCCAATTCCTTTACACGCTTGATGTTTGGCAGCTCGATCGAGCAGGGAATTTCCGGAATGCGACGGACAATGTCGGCAATATCAATCCCGCCTTCGCCGATGTACAGCCGCTCTTCGCGGAGAATTCTCGTCATCTCTTCTTTTGACGCCGGAATCTCGCCCGGCGCGTCGCAAAGATGGAGAAAATGGAACCATTCCCGCGGCACGGCTTCCAGCGCTTCTGGCGAATCGCCAGCGCGATGAAAATGATGCAAATCAATCATAACGCCAGCATTGTCTTTCCTTACCGTCTTTAACACATCGACGACTCCTGCCAAATTCGTCACCGCTGCAATCGGCACGTACTCCAAATCAACCGTCAACCCGTATGGTTCCGCCAGTTCGCACAGCTCGGCAAATCGCTCGATGTAAACACTGCGGTCGGTCGTCCAAATGCTGCTTAAGACGTGGCGGCCGCCCAGTTCAGCCGCCACTTCCAAGGCCGGTTCATACCGTTTTGGATCCGTATCGGCATCAATGCGGGCCAGCTCAATATCCAGCAGATTGACGCCGGTTTCCCGCAACGCTGCTTTCGTCTCACGCAACAGCTGTGGATTTTCCGCCAACGCATAGTTTGGCTCGCCGGGCAGCCCCATGTAGATGATCCGAAAACTGACGTAATCATACCCTGCCCGGGCGGCAATATGCGCCATCTCCGGCGGCGGGCAGCCGAGCACCGTCAAATGGGCCAATGAAAAGGTTCTCGCCATATCCTTCCCCCCGATCTTGAAGGTTTCTTCTTACCGCTCCACCGCAACATGGTGAACACGTTTGCCTGGGGAATAGATGTCCATAATATTCCAGTGGCCGGACGTCGGCGTCGGGACGTTGATCATTTCTACATCGATGACAAACGGTTTGTTCGCCTGAATGGCCCGTTCGAGCGCCGGTTTAAACTCTTCCGCCGAGCGAATTTTCACCCCTTCAACGCCGTATGCCTGGGCAATGGCTGCATAATCCGGCGAATACGGCTTACCGTCCTTTTGGAAAACCGTCCCGTGCGTCGTGCCAAAATGCGCTTTCTCGAGCCCGGCGATCGTGCCAAAAGCGTAGTTGTTCATAATGACCCAAACAACGGCGATATTTTCCTCAGCCGCTGTCGCCAACACCGCCGGATTTTGGCCAAATCCACCATCTCCAACGAGCGACACGACGACGCGATCCGGGCAGGCGATTTTCGCTCCAAGTGCGGCCGGAGCGCCAAAGCCCATCGTCGCATAACCGCCTGGCGTTAAAATCGTCCCTGCGCCATACGCTCGGAACTGTTGGCCGACCCCGTTTTTGTTCCAGCCGACATCGGTCGTGATGATGGCATCTTTCGGCAGTACTTCCCGCACCTCATGCAAAATGCGTTCTGGACGCATCGGATAGCTGTCGTCTTGAATGTGCGGCGCATTTTGCCGCCGGAATTCCTCTTTATAGTTAGCGATGCGTTCTTTCAGCGCCTCGTCCGTCCGCCCTTGCGGCACGGTTTGTTTCGCCACGCGGTTCAACACGGTAAGCGCTTGCTTGACATCGGCGACGATGCCGAGTTCCGTTGGATAGTTGCGCCCGATTTCGTTCGGGTCGATGTCAATATGAATGAGCTTCGTTTCCGGAATGTTGAACGTATACTCCGGCTCCCATGAGCTGCAATCAGCTTCGGAAAATCTCGTTCCCAATGCCAAAATGACATCGGCGTTTCGGCACATATCATTGACAAATTTCGCCCCCCAAAATCCGCTCATGCCTAGTGTCAGCGGATGGTCATCCGGCAGCGCCCCTTTACCCATCAGCGTGTGCGCAACCGGGAGGTCGAAGTGTTCCACAAACGTTTTCAGTTCTTCCGCCGCATCCGCCAGCATAATGCCGCCGCCGACGTACACAAGCGGGCGTTCCGCCTGCATCAGCTTCTCAATGATGTGTTTCGCGGTTTCATCGTCAATCGACGGCTTATGCAGCGTTTTTGTATGCCGCTTTTGCTTTTCAAACAGCGCCACATCCACTTCTTTGGAGAAAATGTCCATCGGCACGGAGACAAGCACCGGCCCCGGGCGGCCGTTCTCCGCCAACTGGAACGCTTTTTCCAAAATTTCCGGGAACAAATCCGGCCGGTCGACCCGCCATGCCCGCTTCACAAACGGGCGGTAAATTTCATATTGCGACGCATCGGCGTGCAAGTTGATCTCCTGGTGCGGATGCTTCCCGTAATAATGGCTCGGCACATCTCCGGCGATGACGACCATCGGAATGGAATCAAGCGCTGCGTTCGCCACCCCGGTCGCCGCATTCGTCAGCCCTGGGCCAACGTGGCAGAGGACGACAGCCGTTTCCTTTTTCGCCCGCGCATAGCCGTCGGCCATATGAGCGGCAATTTGTTCGTGGCGGACGTTGACGAACTTGATTGAACTATGCTCCAAAGCCGCCAACACTGCGATGTTCGTATGGCCGCAAAGCCCAAAAATATGCGTAACACCGCGGTCTTCCAAATACCGGACCAACTGTTCGGCTACTGGTTTTTTCATCGCTCTTCCTCCTCCTTGAAACGTAACACGACTTTGCCCGCATTGCCGGATGACGCCAACTCATACGCCCGCTGATAGTCGCGGACCGGAAAAATGCGGGAAATGACCCGTTCGATCGGATGCGGCATCGTCTGCAAATAATGAATCGCTTGCAAATAGTCATCCGGGAAGCGATAGATGATCGAGCCATGCACAGTTACTTCGTTGCGAACGAGGCGCACGACCGGAAATGTCGCTTCATTCGCCAGACCGATCAACACAAGATGCCCCCCTGGAGCGACAAGCTCCGCCGCCTGTTCGACCGCTTCGCGCGCACCGGCCGCCTCGATGACAACATCAAACATTTCACCTGACAGCGCATCAGGCGCAAGCGTGCGGATGTCCGCCATCGCTTTCACCGTCTCCAGTTTTAACGGATTCACATCGACCGCCGTCACGTCCGCACCCAAATGGCGGGCGAGGACGGCCGCCATCATCCCTTCATTTCCGCAACCGATGACCGCTACGCGCATGGCGGGCTCGATCCGCACTTTGCTTAAAGCATGCACGACGACAGCAAACGGTTCGACGAGCACCGCTTTTTCATCGGAGAGATCATCAGGAACAGGAAGCACATACTTGGACGAGATGATGAATTCATGCGAAAATCCGCCGTCGACGTTGATGCCAAGCGATTTTTTATGCCGGCAGATGTTCGTCAACCCTTTTTGGCATAAGTCGCACGTTCCGCAATACGTATTCGGCAACACAACGATCCGTGTCCCGATGTCATACGCCGCCTGTTCTCCTTTTTCCACGACGACACCGACTAGTTCATGCCCGGCGCGAACGGGATAGTTCGCGTGCGGAAGTTTTCCTTTCAACACCCCAAGATCCGACCCGCAAATGCCTCCATAGATGAGCTGTATTTTCACCTCATCCCCCTCAGGAGAACGGACGGCCTCGAGGCGCCGCAGCTCTAATTCATTCGGCTTCGCCACGTAAAGCGCTAACATGTTGGCACCACCCATCATCCTTGCGGAAACTGCCATACAATCATTTTCATTTCCGTCATTTCTTCAATCGCATAACGCGGGCCTTCGCGGCCGATGCCGCTATTTTTCACGCCACCGTACGGCCAATGATCCAACCGGAAATTCGAGGTGCCGTTAATGACAACTCCGCCGACATCAAGCGCCTCCGCCACTTGATAGACGATGTCCATCCGGTTCGTAAACAGCCCGGCTTGCAGGCCAAAGGCAGAATCGTTCGTCTCTGCGATCGCTTCGTCAATCGTCCGGTACGGGATGACGCTGACAACCGGGCCGAACACTTCCTCACAAACGACTTTGCTTCGTTTCGGCGGGTTGAAGAGCACCGTCGGCTCCACCGTCGCCCCGCGCCGTTTTCCGCCGCACACAAGCGTCGCCCCGCCCGCGATGGCCTCATCGATCCAATCCATCACCCGGTCTGCCGCCCGTTCATCGACCATGCAGCCGACATCGGTGTCCGGCAGCAGCGGATCGCCGACTTTCAACGCCTCGACTTCCCGTTTGAGCAAGTCGGTGAACGGTTCAACGACCGACTCATGTACGTAAATGCGCTGGACGGAAATGCAGCTTTGCCCGGAGTTGCTGTAGCCGGTTTTCGCGCAAAGCGCGGCCGCCCGTTTCAAATCGGCGTCTTCATGGACGATCGTCGCCGCATTGCCGCCTAGCTCAAGCAGCACTTTTTTCATGCCGGCCAACGCGCAAATGTTGCGGCTCGCCACCACGCCGCCGGTAAACGAAATGACGTTGACGCGATCGTCTTTCACGATTTGCTGCCCAACCTCGGCGCCGCCAAGCACCATGTTGATGGCGCGCGGTGGAAGCCCGGCCTCTAGCAACAACTTCAACAGTTCTGTCGCAATAAGTGGCGTCTGCGGCGCCGGTTTTAACACAACGGTGTTGCCCGCCGCAAACGCGGGTCCGACTTTATGGCAAATCAAATTGAGCGGGGCGTTGAACGGCGTAATCGCCGCCACGACGCCGACCGGCACACGGAACGTCACCGCCACCGCCTTCACCCCGCGCGCCGAGGCGTCGCCCGGAATCGTTTCCCCAAACAGCCGTTTCGCTTCTTCGGCCGACTGCTCGAGCGTTTCAATGGAGCGGGACACTTCATCCAACGTATTTTTGAGCGGTTTGCCGAGCTCTTCCGAAATATAGCGGGCAAACGTTTCTTTCCGCTCCTCAAGCAGCATCGATGCCTTTTTTAAAATGCGCGCCCGCTCATAGGCCGGAATTCTCGCGATGTCTTTTTTCGCCGCAAACGCAGATGCCAACGCTCTTTCAACATCATCCGGCGTCGCGAGCTGCTGTTCGCCGATCACTTCCCCGGTATACGGGTTTTTCACCGGCTCAACCGCACGCGGTTCTTCCACCCATGTCCCGTTAATATACAACTGTGCTTTTCTCATATTCATCACCTACTCTTCGAAATGACGTCTCCCCGGCCCAGTGTAGCGGACTAAATCGCTCCGGTTCGGGCACGGTCCTTTGATCAGCACGCCGTTTTGCCACTCTTCAAACGCATGGGCGACAATGCCCATCCCCCGCGACAAAGCAAACACACCTTTCGCCGCCGTAGCCGGCACGCCGAGCTCACACTGGATCGCGGCCGCCACCCCGTCGATGTTCATCGTCATCCGTTTCCCTTTCGTTTTCTCCAAATGGGAACGATACGCTTCCGCGATCGCTAAATACCGCCCGCTGATTTCTCCTTCTTCCACCAATTCGCCAGCTAACGCATACAGCCGTCTGACACGTGGGTCGTCATCATGAAGCTGATGGCCGAATCCTGGCAGTTTCCGCCCTTCACGGAGAAACTGTTGAAACTGCTCACGGATCACATCCGCCATGGCGCCTTCCCCGCCGCGAGCCTCGATTTGCTCGTTCGTCTCGTAAAACAGCGCCATCGCTTTTTCCACCGCTCCCCCGTGCACATCACCAAGCACGTTAATGCCGGTTGCCACGCACGAGTTGAACGAAATGCCGCATGTCGCCGCCATGCGGGCCGCCGCAATCGACGGGGCGCGCGGGCCGTGATCCGCCCCGGCGACAAGGACGCTCTCCCATAACTTCGCCTTTTTCTCGCTCAATATCTCGCCGCATAATAAGAGGTACAGCATTTGCGTGTACGACACATTGCCGATTAATTCTTCAATCGGATATCCGCGAATGAGAATTTCATTTTTGCGGACGTCGCTGATCGACGTCTCCCACCACGCCCCTCCATCGGCGTACATATCGAGCGCACTTCGTTGCTTCATCTAAGTCTATCCTCCTTCGTCGCTCTTTGTAGATCGATCTAAAAGAACAAGAGATAATTAGATCGATCTAAAACAAAGAATGAAAGGTAGTTAGATCGATCTAAAAAGGGTCTACAGAGCAGACCTTCTCTCTTTCTATTCCCTCAATGAGCCGATGATCACCCAACGCCCTGCCTTGACATCACCGGTTTTATTAGATCGATCTAAAATTAAGCCTCACTTATCAAAAAATTCGATTGATTCAATCTCATTATACCTTTCTACTGAAAACGCTGTCAACCAAAAAATATTCTTTCCACTAAACAGGCGATGCCGATTCCTGCTGTCATATAGCCGAGAGCGAACGGGACATTCCGTTTGCCGATCCGGTACGGGTTATCCCCAAGCTCCTCAGACAGCAAGGAAACAGAAATATTGTACGGGCTATACATCACTGTCGCCAAACTGCAGCAAATGAGCACGATCGACAACGGCACAGCCGGAACAAGCAGCCGCACCGGCTCAAGCAGCGGCATCAGCAACGTCAAGCTGACTAACGGATGAAACCCGACGAGCGACGTCGCGAAAAAATAAGCGGCAATCATGGCATACAGCCAGACGGAATGCTCCGCCCCGACGCGGAACCAGCCCTCAAGCACCGCAAGCAGAGGGGATCGGGCCAGCATCTCGACAAACAATCCAGCCCCTAAAAACATGAAAAAGTAGTTCGCCAATCCTTCTGTCCGTTCTCTCCAATGGCGGAACGCCACCGTCGCGTACCGCTTCACCCGGCGCGCGAGCAGCGCCCACCCGAAGCAAAACGGGACAAGCAATAAGACGACAGAAAACAAAAACCCTTTGCCAAGCCAATGTTGCAACAAGGAAACGAGCACGGTAAACACGACGAGCACCAAAAGCAGCTGGGCTGCCTTTTTCCCGACCGAAACAGTCATTTTCCCATTCGTTTCCACGCCGTTTTCCAACGGGATGCAACGGTACGAAACAGCGGCCATCCCCCAATCGACCATCGCCATCGTAAAGGCCAGCAGCAACAAAAACAGCGCCACTTGATCATAACGCACGCCGGTAAAGTCAATCGTCGTGCTGATCATCACTTCCATCGGACTCCACGTCAAACAAAGCGCATACGCCCGCAACAAATTCCGAACATAAAACGACTCGGCCTCCCGTCCGTCCAAATTTTGCAGCGCGGCGCGCAACGAACGGACAAGAAGCGGAATCGTAGCAATGTTTAAAAACAATCCAAGCAAATGGCAGACACTGAAACTGCGGCGGTATAACGAAGAAACGCTCTCGGCGTTCCGCTTAAGCCATTCGCTTAAACTATGGTCATACCGTCCGACGCGAATGAGCGTATTCATAAACGGCAGCACAAAAAACAGCGAGAGCAGCCCCAACACCCGTTCAAAATGAAGGACAAACGTCGGCCACGCATCGCCATAGAACAGAAACAACCCAACGCCAAGCCCAAAAAACAGAACTCCCGACACCATATACACCCCGTGGGCGTAAAACGCTGACACGACGAATGCCAACAGCGCCGCGGCTCCCATGACATAGTGAATGGGAGCCGCCACAAACTGCGCCAGGACATACAGCACCACCGCCGCTGTGTACACCGGCACCCGCAGTGTTCCGATCATGTCTTTGATGCGATCGTTCGTCATCGTTCTCCCCTTTCTTTGTAGTATATGAGATTACTATACTACATTTTTTCAGCAAGCGGCAGACAAATGAATAAAAAACGGGTGCTGCTACACCCGTTTCGCAAGCACCCGCTCAAGCCCCGCCGCCACGCCGTCTTCTTCATGGGAGAGGGTGACGAAATCACAATTCGCTTTCAATTCGGGGGCGGCGTTGGCCATGGCGACGCGGCAGCCCGCCACCTCAAACATCGACAAATCGTTATGGCTGTCGCCAAAGACGACCGTATCGCGCAAATCGATGCCGTAATGGGCAGCGAGTTGCTTGAGCGCCTCGCCTTTTGTCGCCCGTTCGTGGTTCATTTCTATGTTGTGCGGATGTGAGGAGGTGACCGTGACGCCAGGGAGCGCCGCGAAACGGGAGGCCGCATCACGCAACCGCTCGCGGTCAAGGGCGAAAATCAGCAGCTTATAGATCACCCGCTTCGGGTCGTCCCACACCGTGCGGATGTCGTCGACATACGTCACCCGCGCTTGCTGGAACTGCTTGTTCACCAGCCATTTCACATCCGGGGCCGCAGCGGCCATCTCGGAAGCGAGCGCTTCCCATTGGGCGCGGTTGTGCAAGCCGACATAGACCGCATCGCCCGTGTACGTCTCGCAATACAAATCCGACTGTTCGCGCACCCACTCCAGCGTCGGGCGGACCGCCGCCCGTTCGAGCGGCGCCTCGCTGATGACCGTGCTGTCCTCAAGCGTCACGATCGCTCCGTTTAAGCTGGCGATCGGACAGACGAGGCCTGCCTCACAAAGCGGGGCGAGCGCGTCTTTGCGCGCCCGCCCGGTCACGACGGCGACGATGTGGCCTTGCGCTTTTGCAGCCGCAATGGCCGCCCGGTTGCGCTCGCTGATTTTTCCTTCCCCGTTTAACAGAGTGCCATCCATATCGAGTGCAATCAACATAACTCATCCCTCTTTCCTTTGTCATGCAAAGAGCTTCTAGAAAAACGGCGTTCTGACAGAAGCAGGGGGCTAGTGGAAAGCTGGAAATTCCCGCACTTTTCACTCCGCACTCCAGCGCCTGCCTCCATCTGCTCTTGTTCTGCAACTCTTCCTTTTATTCTGAATAGCTGTCGGCTTCTTAGATCGCAAACTGTTCGAACAATTGCCGTACTTCATCAGAACGAGGGGTTGGACCTGTGCTCATATTGACGCCCAACTCGCGCAAAAGCGGCGCCAGCAGCGGTGCTTGTCCTCCATTATAACAAACGAATGGAAAAATGGTGAAATGTTCTCCCTTCTCGTAGTATAATAGATGAGAAAAATTCTCAATGAAAGCGAAGGGATGTGCATGTGGATCGTTTATGCTTTGCTGGCGGCGGTGTTTGCGGCGCTGACATCGGTGCTGGCGAAAATCGGCATTGAGAACGTGAACTCCCATCTAGCGACCGCCATTCGCACCGCCGTCGTGCTTGTGCTCGCATGGATGATCGTCTGGATGACAGGGGCTCATCAAGGCGTCAAAGCAATCTCAACGAAAAGCTGGGTGTTTCTCTGCCTCTCAGGAGCGGCGACCGGATTGTCATGGCTTTGTTTCTACAAAGCGATCCAAATCGGCGATGTCTCGCGCGTCACCGCCATTGACAAATCAAGCTTGGTGCTGACGATTTTGTTTGCGGCTATGTTTCTCGGCGAACCGCTGTCCGCGAAAGTGGTGATCGGGGTGTTGCTCATTACCATCGGTACATTGATCATGATGTTTTAGCCAGCCGCCTGCTCAAGCGCCTAGCCTGTCCTTCTGGAAAAACTGCCATCATGCCCAAATTTGGTATTTTTCCATCAAGCCTATAGACAGAACGATCCAAAAGATGTTATAATAGTCTTTATAATGACCAAGAGCTTTTCTCGCCTCTCCACATCATTTAGGCATAGAGGACAGCTTTTGGGATCACCTCATTAAAAAATAAGGTCTTCGTTGCGACCAAGAGTGTGTGAATGGCTTCGCCGCTGCTTGTCAAACGGAGAGTAGTTTGAAAGGAGATCACTGAATGAATGATTTTCACCCGTTCGGTTGGTACGCGGCGAAAATTGCCCCGCATTTGCCGAAAAAAGCGTTTCAACCTGTGAAGTCCCGCTTGTTTGGAGGTCTGGCTTATGTAGGGCTCGTCATCACCGGCATCCTCGCTGTATCACTTTTTCATCTTCACCCGGTATGGAACCTCCTCATCTCTGTTGTGCTTGGTTTCAGTTTTGCTGCGTTAGGATTTTTAGGACATGAAATTTTGCACGGCACAGTCGTCAAAACGCCATGGCTGCGCGATCTTCTCGGAGCGATCGCCTTTTGGCCGCTTTGCACCGGTCCGAAGTTGTGGAGAAAATGGCATAACGCCAGCCACCATGTGCATACCCAGCATGAAGAAAAAGACCCGGACGCGTGGCCAAGCATGGAGAAATTAGCGAAAAGCCGCCTGCTCTCTTGGGTATACCGCATCCCGTTTCCGATTCGCGCTTCTTTCGCTTTTAGCTCCTTGTCCGTGATGTTTACCGTTCACTCGATCCGGATGCTGTTTTACTTTTTCAAAGACTTTCGCCGGAAGAACCGCGCAGTTGTCCTGTTTCAATTTTTCTTGCCTTGGGCGACATGGCTCGGGCTGTTATGGCTTGTCGGCTGGGAAAAATGGTTTTTCGCCTTTTTGCTTCCGCTGCTCGTCGCCAACACGATCGTCATGAGCTATATCTCAACAAACCACCGTCTCAATCCGTTAGTGCCGGTCAACGATCCGTTGGCCAACAGCTTGTCCGTCACGGTGCCAAAGTGGGTGGATATCCTTCACTTCAACTTTTCGCACCATACCGAACATCATCTCTTTCCAGCGATGAGTTCGAAGTACTATCCGCTCGTGAAAACATACATCAAACAAATGTGGCCCGACCGCTACCACGAAATGCCGATGGGAAAAGCGTTGGCCGCCCTTTGGAAAACGCCGCGCGTCTACTACGAGCAACATGAGCTCATCGAGCCAAAGCAAGGCCATGTTTACGGCACGCTTGGCAATGGGTTGGATCCCGACCGGATTGTGCATCGCGAGCTGGAAACAGAAAAACAGCCGCGCTCAGCCAAAAAACGGGCAAAAACCAAAAAAGCGGCGGGGCAAGGGAATTTGTAGAAAGGATTGGCTTTGCAACAATCAGCCCCCTATGTGATTCTCCTTTTGGATCATCGATCAAGAAGCGGCGGAGAAGGGAAAAGAGCGCTTTTCTTTCTGCAAACCTGCGTTTCCGTGTATGTGCGCACAACCAAAAGGTGCCCCATCACTTTGGGACACCTTTTTTCATTGCCCATCAGCGGCAGCGGTCGAGGCAAGCGGCCAGCCGCTTCTCAATGTCGGCCGCGATTTCCTTCAAAGCAGGATCGTTCATCATGCCAACGAGCATCGTCGGTTTCGGCATGCCGATTTTCGTTGTGCCGTTTTCTTGGTAGACGACGAGTTTGCACGGCAAAAAGTAGCCAACCAAGAGGTTTTCGTTTAGCACCCGAGCCGCTTCTTGCGGGTTGCACACTTCTAAAATGACCATCGGCGTGGAAAAATCAAGCCCCTTTTCTTGCAGCTTCTCGGTTACGCTAAACTGCCAGAGCACGCCAAATCCTTCTTGTTTCAAGCTTTCTTCCAAACGCTCGATCGTTTCGTTCATGCCCGTTGACACGTCAACCGTGTAATGGAACATCGCTCATTCTTCCCTTCGTTATGTTTTCCCGTTGTTTAGCATGCTCAAATCGATCGCTCACCATCACGCAGAAAACGGACGGCGACACATGATCAGTTCCAGCATTCACATGTCTTTTCCCGTGACCCGTCGCCTTTCAAGCGCTTCGATCATAAAATATCCACCCAAATTTTCACCGCCGTCGCCAAAATCAACACGGCAAGGATGACTTGCAGCACTTTCGTGTTCATTTTTTGCCCCGCTTTCGCCCCTAGCGGAGAGGCAAGCAAGCTCGCGACGACCATGATGAGCGCCGGGATGTAATCGACTTGGCCGGTGGCGATTTTCCCGAACGTAGAGCCAATGGAGGAAATGAACGTAATGGCCAAATTTTCGGCCATCTTTTATTACACGGGATATGAAGGCAAAGAGCTAACGTTTTTCGGCTATGTGACCGCAAACGACTTCAGCGGGGAGCGCAACCTGGAAAAGATA